>NZ_JBFBDY010000020.1:0-36981 GCF_040683475.1 Kitasatospora sp. NPDC093558
CTGTACTTGGGCTTCAACTTCTTATCCGCCGTTCGTCCGTGGGGGCGTTCGGCGCCCCGACTGCGCGTCACCGGGCGGGGGGGGCCGTGGACCCGGTGGTCCGCGGCCGCCCCGGCTTCGTGCTGCCCGCGGGCGCTGCGAGGATGTGAGTTCAGGAAGTTCAGGCGGCTCAAGGGGGCCGGCCGGGGCCTCGGGCGACTAAACCTGGAACGTCGCGCCGGAACAACGCGCCCCGGGAGAAGGCAAGGGAGGAAGAACAGTCATGGTCGTCACGCTCGCCAAGGGCGGGAACGTCTCGCTCAGCAAGGCCGCGCCCAATCTGACGCAGGTGCAGATCGGACTCGGCTGGTCCGCCCGTTCCACCACGGGCGCACCGTTCGACCTCGACGCGAGCGCACTGATCTGCGGCGGGGGCCGGGTGCTGGGGGACGAGTACTTCGTCTTCTACAACAACCTCAGGAGCCCGGAGGGTTCCGTCGAGCACCAGGGCGACAACCTCATCGGCGGCGATGCCTCCGGTGACGACGAGGTGGTCCTCGTCAACCTGGAGCTGGTCCCGGCCCAGGCCGACCGGGTCGTCTTCGCGGTCTCGATCTACGAGGCCGAGGCGCGGCTGCAGAACTTCGGCCAGGTGCGCAAGGCGTTCATCCGGGTCGTCGACTCGGTGGACGGCCGGGAGATCGCCCGGTACGACCTCTCCGAGGACGCGTCCGGCGAGACCGCGATGATCTTCGGCGAGCTGTACCGGTACGCGGGCGAGTGGAAGTTCCGCGCGGTGGGCCAGGGGTACGCCTCCGGCCTGCGCGGCATCGCCCTCGATTTCGGCGTCAACGTCCAGTAGGGGTTGGTAGCTGCGGAAGACGGACCAAGCGCATCCACTCCACGGTCATGAAGACGTTCACGAAGACGTTCAAGAAGACCTTCACGAAGACGTTCACAAAGACGTTCACGAAGACCGTCATGAAAACAGAGGGCAGTGCGGAGGTGACCTAACCGGGCGGCGCCCGGTCGGGGCGTCTCGGGACGAGGCCGCACCTGGGCACGCCCGAAACATCCCGAAAGGTAACCAAGTCCCGTGTTCCTCCGCACTTTCGGCTGGTCGTTCGCGATCACCGCCGTCGGCCTGGCCGCGGCCGGTCTCTTCTGGGGGGCCGAGGGGTTCGGCATCGTGCTGATCCTCTCGATCCTGGAGATCTCCCTGTCGTTCGACAACGCGGTGGTCAACGCCACCGTGTTGAAGCGGATGAACCCGTACTGGCAGAAGATCTTCCTGACCGTCGGCGTCCTGATCGCCGTCTTCGGCATGCGCCTGGTCTTCCCGCTGCTGGTCGTCGGCCTCACCGCGAAGCTCAACCCCGCGACGGTCATCGACCTCGCGCTGCACTCCGACAAGACCCACGAGGGCCTCACCTACGGCCAATACCTGGAGGCGGCCAACCCGGCGATCGCGGCCTTCGGCGGCGTCTTCCTGCTCATGATCTTCCTGGACTTCGTGTTCGAGGAGAAGGAGCACAACTGGCTGTCCTGGATCGAGCGCCCGCTGGAGAAGGTCGGCAAGCTGGACGCCCTGTCGTCGGTGGTCGCGCTGGTCGCGCTGGTGCTCTCGGCCCGCTTCTTCGCGGGTGAGCACGCCGAGACCGTCCTGCTCGCCGGCGTCCTCGGCCTGGTCACCTACCTCGTGGTCGGCGGGCTCTCCTCGATCTTCGAGTCGGGCCTGGAGGCCGAGGCCGAGCGTGAGGAGGAGGACGAGAAGGCCGGCAAGTCGCTGGTCCAGGTGGGCGGCAAGGCCGCGTTCTTCCTCTTCCTCTACCTGGAGGTCCTGGACGCCTCGTTCTCCTTCGACGGCGTGGTCGGCGCGTTCGCCATCTCCCAGGACATCTTCATGATCACCCTGGGTCTCGGCATCGGCGCGATGTACATCCGCTCGCTCACCGTCTTCCTCGTCCGCAAGGGCACCCTGGACGACTACGTCTACCTGGAGCACGGCGCGCACTACGCGATCGGCGCGCTCGCCGGGATCCTGCTGGTCGGCATCAAGTTCCACATCCCGGAGATCGTCACCGGCCTGATCGGCGTCGCCTTCATCGGGCTCGCGCTCGGCTCGTCGATCCTGCGCAACCGGCGCGAGGGCGATGGCGCGGGCGAGGAGAAGGAGCTGGTGGGCGCGGACAAGTAGCGCGCCCGGTCCACTCGTTGCACGCGAAACGGCCGCTCCCGGAATCCCGGGAGCGGCCGTTTCGCGTGCGGTGGTCGTGCGGCGGTCGTCCGTTTTTTGGTCGTGCGGTGGCCGTGCGGCGGTCGTGCGCTCGTCGGCCGGGTCGTACGGACCGTCAGCCGAGCTGCTGCTCGATGGCGCGCAGCTTGCGCTCCAGGGAGTCCAGCTTCGGCATCGACAGCGTGTCGTCGTCGGCCGTCAGGTCGATCGCCGAGCCGCGGCGGGCGGAGCCCGACGAGCCGAGGGCGGACGACGAGTAGGACGACGAGGACGAGTACGACGAGGAGGACGAGTACGACGAGGAGGACGAGGAGGACGAGGACGAGGACGACGACGAAGTGCCGGTCGAGGACGAGTAGGTCGTCGGCGACGAGTAGGAGGACGAGCCGACGGCGGCACGCGGGGCGCGGCCGGAGTCCAGGGCGCTGCGCGCGGCGGGCTCGAACAGGGAGCCCGAGGAGGCGGGGGAGGCGGCGTCGGACCCTGCGGCTAGGGCAGGCTCCGTAGCGGTCGGGCCGTCGCCGGCCGCCGTCAGCGCGGGCAGGTTGCGGCCGCCGCGGGTGCGCGACAGCATGCCGCCCTGGCGCCGGGAGAGCGCCTTCAGCTCGGCCCGCTCGCGGCGGTCGGCGGTGCGGGCGCGCACCTTGGCGTCCTGCTTCGCCTGACGCTCCTCGCGCACCTCCTCGACCGCCTCGTCCAGGCTGCGGACGTTCTCCAGCAGCATCAGGGACCACGCCGCGTACGTCTCGCGCGGGGCGCGCAGCCAGCGGACGATGCGGATCTGCGGCAGCGGGCGCGGCACCAGGCCCTGCTCACGCAGGGCGGCCTTGCGGGTCTGCTTCAGCGCCCGGTCGAACAGGATGGCCGCCGAGATCGACATGCCGGAGAAGAACTGCGGGGCGCCGGCGTGGCCGAGGCCGCGCGGTGCGTGCACCCAGTTGAACCAGGCCGAGGCGATCGCGAAGACCCAGACCAGCAGGCGCGAGCCGAGCGCCGCGTCACCGTGGCTGGCCTCGCGGACGGCGAGCACCGAGCAGAACATCGCGGCGCCGTCCAGGCCGAACGGGACGAGGTACTCCCAGCCGTTCGACAGGCCCAGGTTCTCCTTGCCGAAGCCCACCAGGCCGTGGAAGGACAGCGCGGCCGCGACGCCGGCGCAGCAGAACAGCAGCGTGTAGGAGGAGATCCCGTAGATCATCTCCTTGCGGCGGCGCCGCTCCTCGCTGCGCTCCCAGGAGTCGCCGGACTCGTCCTTCTTCGCGTTCTTGAATCGCAGCGTCGCCATGAGGATCGCGACGAACAGCAGGGCTGCGCCGCCGACGACGGTCCAGACCAGCTGTATGGAGGTCAGGTTCATTGCGGGTCGGGCCTCGGGTTTCCGCAGGGGACAGTTTCACGGGGGCGAGCGGGCGGGGCGAGCGACACGGACGGTCAGGTCCGGTCGTACGAGCATGACCTGACGGTCCGTCCGCCTCGTTCGTCGCCGAACGGTGTGCCCGCCGCGCCCGCGCAGGGGCGCGCGGGACACCTGTGCGGCTAGACGATATCGCGTCCGAAGGGGCGGCATGTTACGGGAGGGCGGCTTCCTCCCGCCAATCGGCCGTTCGGCGCGGTTCGGTGAACGCAGGACGGCCGGATCGGGTAGGGGGGAAGGAGGTTGAACTACCCGACGGCCGGGCCGATGCCCGATCATGGAGCGGCGGACCGTCAGATCGCCTGGCGGGAGCAGGGGGAGGGCTGGATGGTCTCGATCTGGGAGTACCTGCGCGGCGACCGGAGCTACACCTTCGACAATCCGGGCGGCCAGCACAAGGTCACCCTCACCAAGTCGGTCCCGCAGCACGCGATCACCGGCGCCGCGGCCACCACCGGCTACCTCTACGTCAACCTGCACTGGACCATGCGCTCCAGCGCCGGCCGCCCCAGCGGCCGGGAGACGCTCAAGCGCTTCTTCAGTCCGCGCATCTTCAGCCCGGTGGAACCGCCGTCGCAGGTGAACGAACAGGTCAACGTCGACCTCGACCTGGCGTGCATGTACGAACTCACCGACGGCACCCGGGGCGTGGTGCAGCCGCTCGGCAACTTCTTCGGCGACCTGCGGGACCCCCCGTACATCAAGCTCAGCGGCGACGACCAGTACGGGGCGCCGTCGGGCGAGACGATGTACGTGAACCTGGAGAAGAAGGACAAGTTCAAACGGCTGCTCATCTTCGTCTACATCTACGACGGCACCCCGGCCTTCGAGCAGTCGCACGCGGTGGTGACGATCGTGCCGCAGACCGGGCCGCGCATCGAGATCAAGCTGGAGGAGCGGGCGCGGGCGGCGCGGTCGTGCGCGGTGGTGCTGATCGAGAACGCGGGGGACAACCAGCTGACGGTGCGCCGCGAAGTGCGGTACGTCAACGGGTTCCAGGCGGACATCGACCGGCTGTACGGGTTCGGGATGCAGTGGCAGCGCGGGTACAAGAACCAGGGTGACTGATGGGGCCTTCGTGATGTGACGAGGCCCCGCCGGGCGCTGTGTGCGCTCGGCGGGGCCTCGTCGGTTGTGTCGGTGCTGGAGGTTGTTGGGTCCGACTGTGGCGGGCCCGGCTCAGCGGGGCTGGAACTGCGGGCCCTGCGGGGGCAGCGCGAACTCCTCGGCCTGGGGCTGGTTCTGGGTCGTCGGAGCGGTCTGCGGCTGGGGCGGCGGGGCCTGGGGCGGATAGCCGTAGCCGCCGGGGTGCTGCTGGTGCGGGACCGGCGGGTTCGGCTGGGGGTAGCCGTATCCGGTGCCCGGCTGGGGTGGCGGGTAGCCGTAGCCCTGGGCCGGCTGCTGCTGGCCGGTGTGTCCGGGCGGCGGCGGGTAGCCGTACCCCGTGCCGGGCTGCGGGGGCTGCGGGGGCGGCGGGGCCTGGGGCGGGTAGCCGTAGCCGGTGCCGGGCTGCGGGGCGGGGTGCGCCGGCGGCATCGGCGGGGGTGTGTTCGGCGCCGGGGTGCCGGGCGGCGGGGTCATCGTGGGCGGGGCGGCCGGTGGCGGGGGCGCGGCGGGTCCGCCCGTCGGCGCCGTGGTGGGCGGCGGCGGGGTCGCGGCGGCGTTGGCGGGTGCCGGGACGGCCGGGGCCAGGGTGAAGGTGCCGGGCTCGGGCGGGGCGGCCGGGCGCGACGTCGGCAGCGGGGTGCTGCGCGGGTCGACGGCGGGGACGGGGGCGGGCGTCGGGGCGGCGGGTGCCGCGGCCGCCTGCTCGGCCTCGTCGTCGACGGTGATGCCGAAGTCGGTGGCCAGCCCGATCAGCCCCGCGGTGTAGCCCTGGCCGACCGCCCGGAACTTCCAGGTGCCGGAGCGCCGGTACAGCTCGCCCACGACCAGTGCGGTGACGGTGTCGGCGTCGGTGATCGCGAACTCGGCGATCGCGGGCCCGTTCTCGCCGGTCGAGGCGTCGAAGAGCAGGACGCGCAGCCCGCTCACCGTCCCGAAGGCGCCGCCCTCGGACGAGCCCGCGAGCACCACCCGGTCGATGTCGGCCCCGAGTTTGGCCAGCTCGACCTCGACGGTGTCGGTGATCTCGGTGCCGTCCGGGGTCCGCTGCTTGGGCAGGTGGCGCACCAGGCCCGAGGGGTGCCGCGGCTGGTTGTAGAAGACGAAGTCGGCATCCGAACGGACCCTGCCGTCGGTGCCGAGCAGCAGCGCGGACGCGTCCACGTCCGGCGCACCGGCCGTGGCGCTCCAGCGCAGCACGGCGCGGACCGCCGCCGCCGGCAGTGCGATGTTGGCGCCCTTGGCCATCACGTGCGTCATAGCCGACCATCCTGCCTGTTCGCCACCCCTTCGGACAACGTGACCGAAGCCGCCGGGACCGCACCGGATTTTGCCAAGGCTTGCGTTTGACGGTCCGTTCTGCGGTGTGGCCTGGACCGGGTCAAGTGGACGGTAGCCTTCCGGTGGTCGTGCGGGGCGGGGTGCGGGCCGCGCGGGGGTCGGGCGCGGGTCCGGCCGGGTTCGGCCGGAAATCGACCCTGGCGTGAGGTGCGTGCGGTCGCCGGGCGTGCTGGACGGGACGGGCGGGACGGGCGGGACGGGTGTGGCCGGTGCACGCGGACGGGTGTTCGGGAACCACCGTGGCGGGCGGACCGGTTAACCCTCGTGTCGGCCCGCGCCGTCACGCGTCGCTTCGCACCCCGGAAACGTGCCGGCGGGCTTCGAAACCTCTGAGGAGAGCACCTTGCGCCATTTCGGCCACCTCGCCGACGACGTACGCGGCCGGCTCTTCCTCGAACCGCCCCGGCCGTTCTCCCCGGACGGCGACCCGGCCCTGCTCGCCGCTGCCCTCGGTGGCACCCTCTACAGCCCCGCGACGCGGCCCGCCCTGGCCGCCGATATCCGCAAACAGGCTGCTCGGGGCGTGGTGTCGATGGTGCTCTGCCTGGAGGACGCCATCGCCGACCACGAGGTCGACGCGGGCGAGCGCAACCTCGTCGAGCAATTGGGCGACCTGGTCAAGGATTTCACTGACTACGCACAGTCTCAACCCTTGCTCTTCATTAGAGTTCGCACGGCCTCCCAGATCGTCGACCTCACCCGGCGGCTCGGCGCGGCCGTCGCGCTCCTCGGCGGCTTCGTCCTGCCCAAGTTCACCGAGCAGACCGGCGGCGCCTACCTGGCCGCGCTCGCCGAGGCCGAGCGCGTCTGCGGACGGCGGCTGTTCGCGATGCCCGTCCTGGAATCGCCCGAACTCGCCCACCTGGAAACCCGTCGCGCCCAGCTGTTCGGCATCGCCCGGCTGCTGGCCGAGCACCGCGACCGCGTGCTCGCCGTCCGCCTCGGCGTCACCGACCTCTGCTCCGCGTACGGCCTGCGGCGCTCGCCCGACCTCACCGCGTACGACGTCGCGCTGGTGGCCGGGGTGATCGGCGACGTCGTCAACGTCCTCGGGCGGGCGGACGGCACCGGGTACACCATCACCGGCCCGGTCTGGGAGTACTTCCCGCACCAGGAGCGGATGTTCCGGCCGCAGCTGCGGCGCACCCCGTTCACGTCCGGCCCGGGCTGGGCGTCCGGTGCGGGCGAGGGCGTCCGGCGGCGGATCATCGAGCACGACCTGGACGGGCTGATCCGGGAGATCCAGCTCGACCGGGCGAACGGGCTGCTGGGCAAGACCTGCATCCACCCGAGCCACGTGCCCGCGGTGCACGCGCTCTCCGTCGTCACGCACGAGGAGTACTGCGACGCCCAGGACGTCCTCCGGCAGGAGCGCGGTGGCGGCGGGGTGCTGCGCTCGGCGTACACCAACAAGATGAACGAGGCCCGCCCGCACCGGGCCTGGGCGGAGCGGGTGCTGCTGCGCGCCGAGGTGTTCGGCGTGGCGCGGGAGGACGTGGGCTTCGCGGAGCTGCTGGTGAGCACCTTGGGCGGGTGAGTGCCTTGGGGGGTGAACGCCTCGGGCGGGTGGGCGCCTTGGGGGGTGAACGTCTCGGGCGGGTGGGCGCCTTGGGGGGTGAACGTCTCGGGCGGGTGGGCGCCTTGGGGACTTTGCGAAGAACGTACCGTCGTATCAGTGGAGTTGGGACCGCAGTGACAGCACAGCAAACGTGGACCGGCCGTTGGGTCGCCGACCGGGCCGGGGTCGGCCTGGTCGGATCCGACCGCCTCACCGATCTGGTCGGCCTCGCCCTGCGCGAGAACCGCAAACGAGCCCACCTGCTGGTCTCCACCGTGCTCGGCAAGCACGTGCCGCAGCGCCCCTCGGTCGTCCACGGCGCCGGGCTCGACCTCGGCCTGCGGGTCCGCGAGTTGCTCGGCGCCGAGGCCGCCGCGCGCGCCGTCGTCCTCGGTTACGCGGAGACCGCGACAGCCCTCGGCCAGTGCGTCGCCGACGGCCTCGACGCGCCCTACCTCCACTCCACCAGGCGCCCGGTGCCCGGCGTGCGCCCGCTCGGCGGGTTCGCGGAGGAGCACTCGCACGCGACGGCGCACCTGCTGCTCCCGGCCGACCCCCAACTCCTGTCCGGCAATGGCCCGTTGGTTCTCGTCGACGACGAGCTCTCCACTGGTCGGACGGTCCTCAACACCATCCGCGAGCTGCACGCGCGCCACCCGCGCTCCCACTACGTCCTCGCCGCCCTGGTCGACCTGCGCACGGAGACCGACCGGCGCCGCCTCGCCGACGCGGCGGCCGAACTCGGCGTCCGGCTGGACCTGGTGGCCGCCGCCAGCGGCGCCGTCCGGCTGCCCGCCGACATCCTCGACCGCGCCGACCGGCTGATAGCCGAGGCCGGTCCGGCCCCCGAACCCCCGCCCGCCGCCGGGCCCGCCCCGCTCGTCCGCGTCGCCCTCGACTGGCCGGCCGGCCTCCCGGACGGCGGGCGGCACGGCTTCACCCCCGGGCACCGCGCCCGCCTCGACGCCGCCCTGCCCGGGCTGGCCGGCCGGCTGGCCGACGCGCTCGGCGACCAACTCCCCGACCGCGTCCTGGTGTTGGGCTTCGAAGAGCTGATGTACGCGCCGCTGCGGCTGGCCGGCGCGCTCGCCGACCGGCTCGGCGGCGACCGCGTGCGGTACTCGACCACGACCCGCTCGCCCGTCCTCGCCGTCGACGACCCCGGGTACGCCATCCGCACCCGCCTCGCCTTCCCCGCCCACGACGACCCGCGGGACGACGCCTCGCGCGAGCGCTACGCCTACAACGTCGCCCCGGGCCTCGACCCGGACCGCCGCTTCGGCGCCGTCGTGCTGGTCGTCGACGACGTCGCCGACACGGCGGCCCTGGCCGAGGGCGAGCGCGCGCTGCTCACGCAGTTGCGGCAGGTCACCGACCGGGTGGTGCTCGCGGTGCTGCCCTCGTACCGGCCGGAAGCCCCGGTGCGTCCGTCCCTCCCGCAGCCCCTGAGGGGTCCGGCGTTCTCCTCCTACCGCCCCGACGAGGTCGCCTGGCTGCTCAAGGACCTCTCCGGCGTCCCGCTCGAAGCCCCCACCGAGGAGCGCGAGGAGGCCGTCCAGCACGGCGGCGCGCACTACGCCGAGTCGCTGCCGGTCGAGTACCGGCCGAGCCCCGAGTACCAGGAGCTGTTCCACCACGCGCTGCGCGTCTCCGCCCGCCGCATGGCCGTCGCCGTCGGCACCGTCGCCGAGACACTGCTGCGCGAGCGCGGCCGGGGCCTGGTGCTCGCGTCGCTGGCACGGGCCGGTACACCGGTCGGCATCCTGGTGCGCCGCTGGCTCGCCTTCGCGTACGGCCTGGACACCCCGCACTACGCCGTCTCGATCGTCCGCGGCCGCGGCATCGACCCCGTCGCCCTGCGCTACCTCGCGGCCCACCACCACGCCCCCGACGTCGTGTTCGTCGACGGCTGGACCGGCAAGGGCGCGATCACCCGCGAACTCGCCGCCGCCCTGGCCGGCACCCCCTTCGACCCCGGCCTCGCGGTGCTCGCCGACCCCGGTCGCTGCGTGCGCACGTACGGCACCCGGGACGACTTCCTGATCCCCTCCGCCTGCCTCAACTCCACGGTGTCCGGCCTGGTTTCGCGCACCGTCCTGCGCGGTGACCTGATCGGCCCGGACGACTTCCACGGCGCCAAGCACTACACCGAGCTGGCCGGCGGGGACGTCTCCGCCGCCTTCCTCGACACCGTGGCCGACCACTTCGCGGCCGTCCGGGACGAGGTCGCGCTCGCCGCCGGCCGGCTCGCCACCGACCCCGACCGCACGCCCGACTGGGCCGGCTGGGCCGCCGTCGAGCGGATCGCCGCGGAGTACGGGATCGGCAGCGTGAACCTCGTCAAGCCCGGCGTCGGCGAGACGACCCGCGTGCTGCTGCGCCGCGTCCCCTGGCGGGTGCTCGCCCGGCGCGGCGCCGGCGCCGACCTCGACCACGTGCGGCTGCTCGCCGCGCAGCGCGGGGTGGTGGTGGAGGAGGTCGACGACCTGCCGTACACGTGCGTCGGCCTCATCCACCCGCGCTACAGTCGGGGCGCAACCGGGGCCTCCGGTACGGCAGTTGTGGGGGAGTCCTGATGTCTTCTGCTCCGTTCTCCTTGTTTTCTTCGTTGTCTCCGTTCTCCTCGTGCGCCTCGTTCTCCTCGTGCTCCTCGTTCTCTTCGTTGGTCGTCAGCGACCTCGACCGCACCCTGATCTACTCGAACCAGGCCCTCGCCCTGACCGCCCCCGACCGGCTCGCCCCGCGGCTCCTGTCGGTCGAGGTGTACGAGGGCAGGGCGCACTCGTTCGTCACCGAGCGGGCCGCGGCGCTGCTCGCCGAACTCGCCCTGGAGGCCTGGCTCGTCCCGGCGACCACGCGCACCGTCGAGCAGTACGCGCGGGTCAACCTGCCCGGCCCGGAGCCGAGTTGGGCCCCCGCGTACGCGGTCTGCGCGAACGGCGGGCAGCTGCTCGTCGACGGCGTGCCGGACGGCGACTGGCGGGCGGAGATCACCGCGCGGGTCGCCGACTCCTCGGCTCCGCTCGCGGAGGTCGTCGGGCACCTGGGTCTGGGCGTCGGCCAGGAGTGGATCCACCGGCGGAGCGTCGCCGACGAGTCGTTCGTCTACTGCGTCGTCGAGCGGGCGCACGTGCCGGCGGGCTGGCTCGACGACCTGGCCGGCTGGTGCGCCGAACGCGGCTGGACCGTCTCGCTCCAGGGGCGCAAGGTGTACGCCGTCCCGGCCGGGCTGACGAAGAGCGCCGCCCTCGCGGAAGTGGTCCGGCGCACCGGCGCGACCACCGTCCTCGCCGCCGGGGACTCCCTGCTCGACGCCGACCTGCTGCTCGCCGTCGACGCCGCCTGGCGGCCCGGGCACGGCGAGCTCGCCGACCGCGGCTGGACGGCCCCCGGCGTCACCGCCCTCGCGGAGACGGGGGTGGCGGCGGGGGAGGAGATCGTCCGTCGGTTCCTGGCGGGGGTGCGGGGAGCGTCTTCCTAGCCGCAGCAGCCGCCGCCGCAGCACCCGCCTCCGCCTCCGCCTCCGCCTCCGCCGGAGGGGGCGGATCGCGGCGCGCTGCTGCCGGCGCCGCCGGTGACGGCGACGGTGGACAGCAGCTTCACGGTGTCCTCGTGGCCCTGCGGGCAGACGGCGGGGTCGTTGGCCTGCGCCATCGTGCGGCGCAGTTCGAACGTGGCGCCGCAGGAGCGGCAGCGGAAGTCGTAGCGTGGCATACCGGCAGCGTACCGACGGGTGGCCCGAGTGGGTGGCTCGGCGGGTGCCTCAGTGGGTGGCCCGGCGGGTGGTTCGGCGGGTGGCTTGGTGGGTGGCTCAGCAGGTGGTTCGGCGGTGGGAGCCCTCAGCGGTGGGAGCCGAGGTCGCCGCGGATCAGCCCGATCACCCGGGCCGCCGTGTCCCGCGCCGCCGCCAGCTCGGTCAGGAAGAGCCAGTAGTCCGGGTGCCGGCCGCCCGCCTCCAGCGTCGCGAGCGCCCGGTCGATCCGCAGGACCGCCTCGTCCAGCGGCGCGGCGTGCCGCGGGTCCGGCGCCTGGCGGCCGGCCATCGCGAGCCGCTGCGCGTCCCGGACGGCGAAGCGGGCCCGCTCGACCTCGCGGCTCGGGTCGTGCTGCACCTCGTTCAGCTGCCGCAGCCGGTCGTTCACCACGGCGACCGAGCCGTCCGCGGTGTCCAGCAGGGCGCGCACCGTCCCGATCGCGCCGGTCGCGTCCGCCCAGCGCTGCTCGTCGCGCGCCCGGGCCGCCTCCGCCAGCTTCCCCTCCGCCGACCGGCCGGCCTCCGCGACCTGCTCCGGCACCCGCTGGAGGTCCTGCCAGCAGGCCGTGCTGAACCGGCGGCGCAACTCGCTCAGTGCGGGACCGACCGTCGCGGCCTTGGTCTCCAGCGCCTGGACGCGGGTGCGCAGGCTGGACAGCCGGCGGTCGATCTCCAGGGCGCGCTCGGGCAGCTGCGCGGCGTCGGCCGCGATCGCCCCCGCCTGCTGCGCGACGGCCTCCGCCCGCTGCAGCGTCGCCGCCACGCCATGCCGGGCCGCGCCCTCGTTCAGCCGCCCCAGCTCCGGCGCCAGCTCCGCCAGCCGGGCCGCCAGGTCGTCCGCCCGCAGGCCCGCGCCGCGCGCCGCGTCCAGCGCGTTGCTCGCCGCCAGCAGCGCGCGCTTCGCCTGCTCGACCGCCGGGGTGACGCGCATCAGCTGCTGCTCGGCGTGCTGGAGCACCGGCTGGAGGCGCTGCAGGAAGTCGTTCAGCTCGGCCCGCGCCGAACCGAGCTGTCCCCGGACGTCCTCCAGGACGCGCCGGGCCTGGGCCGCCGCGCCCGCGTCCAGCGCCTCGTCGTCGAGGTCGTATGCGTCGAGCGCGCCCAGGTAGTTCACGGTGACCTGGTTCACCCGGCCGGAGATCGCGTCGAAGTCCGCCTGCGTGCGCTGCGAGGTCGCCGCGTTCCCGGCCGCCCGGACGGTCTCCACCGCGAGCTGCACCTCGCGCTGCGTCGAGTCCAGGTCGTAGAACGCCTCCTGCGCCGCGTCCCGCGCCGCCCGCGCGTCCGCCCGCACACCGTCCCCGCCGCGCCGCCCCCACCAACCGCCGCCACCGCCGACCGACGCCAGCCCGACCGCGCCCAGCGCACCGGCCAGCACGACCGGCAGCACCAGCGCCTCGGCCAGCACACTCCCCGCCCGACGCCGCCCCACCGCCACTGCGCGCTCCCTGCTCCGACCGCCGATCCGCCCGCCATTGTCCCCGATCACCCCACCCCACCGTCACCCCCACCCGTCCCACTCCCCGACCACCCGCACCACAGCACCCCCGACAACCAGGTACCCTAGGCAGTCGTCGTGCCCCCACCAGGCCGCGACGGGGGGCGCGTAGCTCAGTGGTAGAGCGCTGCTCTTACAAAGCAGATGTCGGCGGTTCGAAACCGTCCGCGCCCACCAACCCGAAGGGCCAGTTCAGAGGCAGAATCCTCCCGAACTGGCCCTTGATCGTTTCTGCGCCCCTACCCCTCCCGTGCCACCCGCGTGCCAGATGCCCCCGTTGCCGGCCTTGGCGCACGGTCGCTGGCTCAGGACAGTGCGGTTGTCGGTTACGGGTGGCGGGTAGTGGCCTGGTCGTGACCGATGACCAGAAGAAACGGATACGTGACCTAGTCCGTCATCTGGACGACGACATCCGCGATCCTCATTACAGTCCTGCGCACGAGGCGGCCCAGATCGTCTGTTCCGGCGTCTACGAGCTGATTCCCGTTGAGCTCCACGACCTCGTACACGAGGCAGTTATGGCCGGTTATGCAGCCGCCCTTGGCGACTTGGAAACGGGGAATTTGGACGACCGAGTTCGAGAGCGTGTCGAGGCCCTCGACTGATCACGGCGTTACGGTCCGCGTCCACGTGCACGAAGGGCCAGTTCGGAGGGTTGATCCTCCGAACTGGCCCTTGGTCCTTCCAGGGGTCTCACTCTGGCTGTGACGTCTGCGTGTCAGCTGCCCTCGGCGCCGGCCTCTGCTCGCTGAGCGCCTGGCGGACGGCTTCGCCCATGCGGTCGGCGATGGCGCGGTCCCGGTCGCTGGTCATGTGCTGGTAGATCAGCGCGGCGCGGGTGCTGCTGTGGCCCATCCTGGTCATGAGCTCCCGGGTGCTGGCCCCGTTCTGCGAGGCGAGGGTGTTCCCGGTGTGCCTCAGGTCGTGGAAGTGGGCGTCCTCGCTCACTCCGGCCGCGGTACGGGCCTTGATCCAGTCGTCCCGAAAGTTGCTCCGGCGGAGCTGGCCGCCGCGGGGTCCGATGAACAGGTGCCCGTCCGGGCCAGGTCCGGCGTACCGGTCGAGGTGGTGTTCCAGATCGCCCACGATCTCAGCGGGGAAGGCCACAGGGCGGAAGCCCGCGCGACTCTTCGGTGCCTTGTCGTAGAGCCGCCCGCTGTTCAGCTCCGCCTGGTTGCGCTGTACCCGGACGAGCCGGTTCACCAGGTCGACGTCCCGCCGACGGAGCGCGGCCAGCTCGCCGAACCGCAGCGTGGTGAACGCGGTCAGCAGTACAAGGGCCCGCCAGCGGGGACCGATCGCGTCGGCGACGGCGAACACCTCGGTGACCGTGAGCACGGGCCGCTCCGGCACGTCGTACGTGTCGGCGCCCTTGATCCGGCATGGGTTGCGCTGGATCAGCTCGTCGTCCACGGCGGTGTTCATGATCGCCCGCAGCAGTTGGTACGCCTTGACGACGGACGGCTCGCCGGCCCCGCCGTCCAGGAGGTTCGACCGCCAAGTGCGGACGCGTGCCGGGGTGATCTCGGAGATCATCCGGTGACCCAAGCCGGGCTGGATGTACTGGCGGAGCGTGATGGCGTACCGCTCACGCGTGCTCTCCTCCAGCTTGCGGTCCCGCAGCCAGGCAGCGGCGAAGTCGGCCAACTTGACCTTCCCGGCGTCCGGGTCGGCCCACTTGTTGCGCTTGATGTCGGCCTCGATCAGGGTGAGCGCGACCTCGGCATCGGTCTTGGTCGGGTAGGTCTCCTCACCCTTGCGCGTCAGTCCGGTGGTCGGGTCCGGGTAGCGGATCTGCCAGCGGCCGGAGGGCAGTTGGCGGACAGAGCCGAAGCGTCGGCGGCTTCCCTTGGCGTTCGCCATCAGGCGGCCCTCCTGAGCTGTGTGCGCCGGACGGTGACCGGCTGGACGGTACGAGCGGTGATGAACTCGGCGATGGCCGAGGCCGGGATGCGGACGTGGCGTCCGAGCTTCACGAGGGCGATGCGCCGCTCGGCGATCAGCCGGCGGGGGAACCGCTCGGTGGTCCCGAGCAGCTCGGCGGCCTGAGCGGTGGTCAGGAGGGGGTCCGGGGGTGTCATGCTGCCTTCCTCTCGGGAGTGATGGCGGTTGCCGCGGAGTTGGGTCCTTCGGCGCGGGCCAGGGCTTCGTCCAGCGCTTGTCGCCAGCGGACCCGTTCAGCGACTGCGCGTAGGAGCCGGGTGGCGAGGGGCGACATGTCGGGGTCGCCGGGGCGGACGTGTTCCCAGATGTAGCGGTTGGGCTCGGGTCGGCCGGCGGTGTCGCCAAGGACTTCCAGGACCCAGGCGCGACGTTCGGCGCGGTGGTCGGTGAGGGTCTTGCCGGACCACTTGCGGGAGACCAGGACGCGGCGGCCGGCGCAGCCGAGGTGCTCGCGCTTGTGGGTGCGGGAGCGGCAGGCGCCTGGGCATAGGCCGGGGTGCGCGTTCTTGGGCTGGAGGCCGTAGAGGAGCCAGTTGGCGCAGGTCGGCGAGCAGGGTTCGTAGCGGAGTTCGGCGGCGAGGCGGTCGACGTGGTCGGTCTCGGATTCGCTGGCCGGGGTGTGGCACTCGGAGACGGACTTGGTGAGGTACTTGGTCAGGTACCGGACGCAGCGGGCTGCCTGCGGGGAGCCGACGAGGACGCCCTGGGCGTCGAGTTGGGGTCCGAAGCGGAGCACGTGCAGGGGCTCCGCGTTGGGGTCGGTGTCGAGGCGGTCGAGTGCTTCGTCCCAGGTGGGGAGAGGTTCGCCGGTGCCCGGGTCAGTGAAGACTCCGAGCTCGGGTGACCAGGTCGGCGCGGTCTCGGGCGTGTGGATCGGCCGGTCGGTGGTCGGCCACCAGACCTGGTGGTAGGTGGCGGTGACGACCTGGCGCAGTTCGGCGCGGGAGATGGTGCCGCGCAGGGCGAGGTGCAGGTGCGGCGCGAGGCGGCGCTGAGGCTCGACGACGGCGAAGTACTGGACGTCGTAGCCGACGAAGCGGCGGAGGTTCTGGATGAACCGGTCGATGAGCTTTGGGAAGTGGAGCGCGTCCCGCGCGGCCCGGCGGTAGTTGTACGTGGTCGGGTCGACGGGGGTGCCGTCGCCGCGGACGCGTCCGTACGAGGGCAGGGTGAGGGTCAGGAACAGCGACGGGCGGAAGGTCTTGCCGTCGGGAGTGGTGTAGGCCTTGCCGAGGGTGCGGTTCTCCACCGGGCGCCGGGGCAGGTCGGGGGTGTCCTGGCGGCGCCGGGTGGAGCGGACCCGGCGAGCGGCCTGAGCCGGGGCGAGGGAGCCGCGTACGCCGCTGTCGGCGAGTTCGGTGTCGATCTCGGCGAGGAGCGAGGTGAGTTCGTCGGCCTCCGGACCGGTGGCCAGGGCCTGCGCCTTGGTCATGTCGGCCCGGAGTTCGGTGAGGTACTGCTGCGCGTCGGTGGCGGGGTCGGGTTCGAGGACAGGTTCCTCGGTGAGGTGCCAGCCTTCACGGCACTGGGCGGCGCGCAGGCGGCGCTTCCGTTCGGCACAGCTCGGGCAGAGGCTGGCGCGGGTGGCGCCGCACGGGATGTCGATGATCTCGGTGTGGCCGGTGACGATGTCGGTGCGGCGGACGGCCACCGGTCGGACGCAGACGCCGTGTTCCTCGGCGACTTGGCGGAGTACGGAACGGGCCAGGGGCATCCGGGCCCGTTCCGCGCGGGTGGAGCCGGTGGAGCTGCTCATCGGCGGTCTTCCGAGTAGCAGAAGGTGTAGAGGGCCTCCATCAGGCGGACCAGGTCGCGGCCGGTGTTGATGGGCGGGTAGCCGGCGTCCTCGATCCGTCGGGCGATGTCGAAGAGCATGCCGCGGGTGAAGCGCGGGTCCTGGCCGTTCTTCGGCGCCAGGACGGGGTAGTTGGCGGAGTCGGGCAGGCGGTAGTCGGTCATGGCGGTGCCTTCGGTCAGGGGTGGATGGCGGCGACGGTCTTCGCCAGCCAGGCGAGCAGGTGGTTGATCAGGGATGCGGCGCCGGTCTCGGCGAGGAGGAAGCCGAAGACGCTGCAGAGGATCAGGTGCGTGACCTTCAGGGCCTTGTGGCGGAGGAGGATCGCGATCAGGGCGCCGAGGAACAGGACGAAGGAGCCGGTGACGATCACGGGTGGGAACCGCCTTCCGAGCCGGTGTCCAGGGGGCTAGACACTGTGTAGATGGAGTCGTTGCCGTACTGGGCGACGAGGGCTTCGATCTCGGTGTCGGAGACGTAGGCGGCCCGAACGCGGAGCGGGGTCGGACTGCCTTCGTTGCGGACGTAGTCGACGCCCGCGCCAGTCGTGGGGTCGGGGGAGATCAGGTCCGCGTACGCGCCCCGGTCGCGGGCGCCGTTGCCGAGGACCATGTCCACCTGGGTGGCTTCGTCCATACGCAGCGCGATCCGGTCCGGGAACAGGTTGCGGAGGTTCATGACCTCCTTGCGCGGGTCCTGGATTGCGCCGACGAAGCAGAAGCCGACCGAGCGGCCCTGACTGGTCAGGGTGGCGATGGCGGCCTCGGCGCGGCGACGGAGGTCCCGATCCGGCTGGTAGGCCGTGAGGAAGGCGAGTTCATCGGCGAGGATGACGATGAACGGCGAAGCGAGGGTGGGGGTGTGGACGCGGAGGCGGCCGGCGAAGGACAGTGCGCGTTCCTGCATCTGCTCGACGGCCTCTTCGAGCAGGTTGACCATTCGAGCTGGGTCGCTGGCGTACTTGGTGAACAGGCTTGCGCCGAACGACAGTTCCATGCGCTTGGGGTCGAGCGCCCAGATCTGAACCAGGCCTTCGGACACCGCGGGGAGCAGTCGGCGGACCACGCCCCACAGGACCGAGCCCTTGCCGGAGCCGGTGACCCCGGCGACCAGGACGTGAGTGCCGTGCAGCCGTAGCCGCCACGGTTCGCTGTCCTCGCAGGTGCCGATCTCTACCAACCGCCACTGGACTTGGCCCAGCGGTTCGGCCTCAACTCCACCTCCGCCGCCAGCTCCGCGAGCAGCCGTCCCACTCGGCGCGACAGCGTCAAGGCTGCCACCAGAGTCCGGAAGCTCAGGTGCCGAAGCCGCCCAGGCTGACGCGGCGACCTTCCGCGCTCCGCCTGCCAGGCGACGAAGGCGAAACCGGCACCGGCGCGCCAACGACCGGACCCGGCTGAACCACCCCCTCAGCCGGCCGGGGAGCGAGAGCCGAACGGGCTTGGAGGCCGGGCCCGTTACTGTGAACGGCCGGGCGAGCGGATCGGATGTCCAGGCCCGCAGCACCACGGCCCCGCGCCGAGGACTGGTCACCTCCACCCGGTGAACGCGCCAGGCGTGCGCGATCCCGCGCGCGTGCTGTGCAACCTGTTCAGGGACCTGTCCGGGCAGCAGCCCGATGAGGACGTCCAGGCCGCCAGGGTGCTTTCGTACCCGAGCGATGCGCGGCCAGACGTATTCGTACGCGGCATCGAAGCGGGGAAGGGGTGCCTGCTGCCAGAGCCCCAGGGCGTAGCTCAGCTCCGGCCAACCGCGTCGGATGCGCGAGCGCAGAGACTTCGTCCGGTACACCAGCCAGCCGACTGGGCCGGCGACGTAGAGCCCGACGGCCAGCCGTCCGCCGTTCGGTCCGAGGTAGGCCGCGGCCCACGCGTAGCCGATCCAGGCGGCGAGCAGGGTGAGGAGTGCGGTCTTGATGCTGCGGTTGCTCAACTTGGACATGACGGGTTTCACCTCATCTCACATCTGCTTGGGGTTGGGGTGATCCGCCCCGGCGCGCGAACCAACTTCCGTCCGGGCGCCGGGGCTTGCGGTGTCAGGTCAGGCCGCGGACTTCGCCGAGGACCGGTTCGCGGCGGGTGCCCGGACCCCGGTGGCCTTGAGCGAGTACGCGACCCGGCCGCCGTTGTTGACGTAGGCGGTCACCGTCAGACCGTCGAACTCGACGGGCCGGAACGGCAGACCGGGGGCGGCGTCCGGCAGGACCGGCAGTACGGGGGCCACGACCTTGACCCGCGCGGAGGTGTCGCGCGCCTCCGGGTCCGGGTCGACCACCGAGACGACCCACAGGGGGTGCCCGGTCGCCTTGTCGCGCGCCTGGACCTTCGCGCCGCTCTTGCTCGCCTCGAAGTCCGCGACCGGCTCGACGGAGACGGCGAAGGCGCCGGCGGGGAACACGTCTTCGAAGCGGACGGGGATCGCACCACGGATGGCCATGAAGACCTCTCCTCACGTCTACCCCCCTAGACAGTCGAGGGATGACTGCCCCGAGAGGGCTGTCTAGGGGGGTAGACAACAAGGTAGGCGCCGAGAGGGGCGTTGTCTAGGGGGATGTACAAGGATCTTGACGGCGTGTCATGGCGGTGCGACGCGGCCTCGCTGGCAGACCGAGGCTGATCAGGGCTTATAGGGCGGGATGTCGATCTCGTACGACAGTCGGAAGTGGTCGGCGGCGAGGACGATGTCCGCCGTTTCGACTGCCAGTTCGCTTGCCCAGTGTGTGCGTTCTATTGCGAGCACGGTGGAGCCCAGAGGGATGCCCAGCGGATCCGCCTCGATTTCAAGGACGGGCCTGGCGGACACGTCCTCGGCCACCCGCGTGACCGTGATGCCGATGCCGGCCATCCGTGCCACCACACCCAGTCCGGCCATTGGCCCCATCTCGGGCAGCGCCACAGCCGTGCCCCCGACGACGGCCATCGGCTCCCAGCTGGTGGACAGTTGGGCCGGCTCGCCGTCGGCTCGGAAGAGGTACTGACTCTGCATCACCGGATCGCCTTCCGCGATGCCGAGCCGAAGGGCGAGCGAAGCGGTCGCGTAGGTCTTCTGCGAGTCGCAGGACCACGAAGGCTCAACGCCTCGCGCACGGCTCTCCGCGGCAAACGGACTTCCGGTGGCTTGGTAGCGCCCACGCGCGATTCGCGCCGGCACCGGCCGAACGCGCACGTACGTCCCCGAGCCCGGACGCCCCTCGATCAGCCCCTCGGCAGTAAGGACCCGGAGCGCCTGCCGGACCGGCTGTTCCGA
The DNA here is from genome assembly GCF_040683475.1 of Kitasatospora sp. NPDC093558. NCBI lineage: Bacteria > Bacillati > Actinomycetota > Actinomycetes > Kitasatosporales > Streptomycetaceae > Kitasatospora > Kitasatospora sp. NPDC093558. The sequence continues at coordinate 19,870 of NZ_JBFBDY010000020.1, forward strand.
GAGTCCGTGATCACGGCACAGCTCAGCAATGCTCGGTATCCGGGAACCCGGTGCTCGGTCACCCGAAACGATCTCGGCGCGCAAGGCATCGGCCAGTCGCAGGTACGCCGGCCGCCCCAACTCTCCCACGAGCGCCCCCATCTAACGTTTTCTCACATCAGCTTGACAACCTCGGACCCGAGCTTTCAAGCTCGAATCCGAGCTTCACGCTACGTGTCTGGCTGATCGTGCCACAGAGAAGCAGAGGGGTACTCCCATGCCATGGATCGCCAAGTTCCCGGGACTTCCCGAGTCCGCGGGTGCGGCTCGCAGGCTGATCCGCGAAGCGCTCGGCGACGACCCCAGGGTCGCGGACGCCGAACTGATCATCTCCGAGCTGGTGACCAACGCCGTCCTTCACAGCAAGTCCGGCCAGGGCGGCTCGCTCTGGGTCGAGGTCCGGCACCTGCCCAGCTGTGTTCGGATCGAAGTCGCCGACGAGGGCAGTCGCGACGGCCTCCCCGCTCACCGGGCCCCCGACGAACTTGCCAACTTCGGCCGGGGTCTCACACTGGTGGACGCCCTGGCTGACTCCTGGGGTGCACACAATGACGGCGATGACCTCCGGTGCGTGTGGGCGGAGCTAACATCCACCGCAGAAGAACAAAGCCGAAACCAAAGCAGCTCGCCCATTTCACAGGGTGTATAGCCCCCTATACAGCGACGGCCTTTCATGCCGTCAGGAGATCCCGCGATGCCCCACGACTCACAGCAAACTGGCCGACACCTGCGTTTGCTGATCCTGTCTATCCCCCTAGACTCTGCGTTGACTGGGGCAGACACCGGAGGAGACATGGCGGGAGAAACGCAGCGGATCGCCGCCATCAAGGATCCGTTCGAGCTACTCCGGGCGGCCACCGTCCGACTTGCCGAGGCTCAGCAGGAGGTCACCGAGCTGTCGCGGCTGCGGCAGCGGGTGATCTCCGAGTTGCACGAGCAGGGCATGTCCTACGCCCAGATCGCCGCCGAGGCCGGACTCACCCGAGGCCGGATCCACCAGCTCAAGCAGTCGGCCCCCGCGCCCGAAGGTGCGTTCCTGGGCAACGCGCGGCTGATCATCGCGACCCCGCTCAAGCAGGAGGCCGGCAACTCCCGCCCGGTTCTGGCCGCCGAGGACTTCGCGGCCGCCCAGCGGCTCGGCGATCTCGCCCGCTCGTACAAGCTGGAGCCGAGCTTCGAGCACGTGCCGATCGGCGGCGAGATCGACCTCAACCGCGAGGACATGATCGTCATCTGTGGTCCCCGGCTCTCCAGCCACGTCGCCGGCGTGCTCGCCCAGGATCCCTCGATCTGCTTCGAGCGCGCCGAGGACGGGCCCTGGACGCTCCGCGACCGCGAGACCGGCATCGCCCACCGCTCCGGGATGGACTCCGACCCCAGTACCAACTCGGACGTGGCCTACCTCGGACGACTCCCACGCCCCGACGGCCAAGGCCTGATCATGGTCCTCACCGGCATCCACCCCCAGGGCACCCTCGGCGTCGTCCATCTGATCGTCAACGATCTCGCCGATCTGTACCGGCAGGCCGGGACGGACCGGTTCTCGGTCCTGCTCAACGTGGACTACAACCCACAGGACAACGAACCCGTACGCGTTCGCCTACTGTCGCCGTTCTACCGGCACGAGGCAGACTGATCGGGTGCATCTGGAGATCGCGACCGAACCCGCCCGCCTGGACCGCCCCAACGAGGACTTCATCGCGGCCAGCCCGAGCGCCGTCGTCCTGCTCGACGGCGCCGGCACCCCGCCCGGATCCGACTGTGGTTGTGTCCATGGCGTGGCGTGGTTCGTCACCCGGCTCGGCGTCAACCTCCTTGCGAGCGTCACCAACCAGCCCGACCGCGCACTGACCGGCTGCCTCGCGGACGCCATCACCACCACCGCGGCGCTGCACCCCGAGTGCGACCTCACCCACCCCGGCACGCCGTCCGCCACCGTCATCGCGGTTCGCCTCACCGGCCAGGACCTCGAATACCTGGTGCTCGCGGACTCGACCCTGGTGCTCGAACACACCGACCCCACCGCCGGCCCGGCCGCCATCACCGACGACCGCGAAGCCCAGGTCGGTGCCGCGCTCCGGGGCTCCATGGACGCGGTGCCGACCGGCACGCCCGAACACGCCGACGCCCTCCGCGCCTACGTCGAGGCCATGCGCGCCCACCGCAACCAGCCGGACGGCTTCTGGGTGGCCACCGCGGACCCCGCCGCCGCGTACGCAGCCCTCACCGGGAGCGTCCCGCGTGCCGACGTCACCGGCTTCACCATGCTCAGCGACGGCGCGTCCCGCCTGGTCGACCGCTTCCATCTCGCCGACTGGACCGAGGCTTTGAAGCTAATCCGCGGCCACGGGCCGGCCGCGCTCATCCGGGAAGTCCGCACTGCCGAACTCAGCGACGCCAACGGCCAACGCTGGCCCCGCGGCAAGGCTCACGACGACGCCGCCGTAGCCACCGTCACGCTGTAGGACGCGAGTCCCGAAGCCCACCCGGAGTCACTGCCGAATTCCGCTCTACAAGGTCAAGGGCGCGCGCCCTGCGCGCGCCGCTGCCCCGCCCCGGGCGGCCGACGCCGGGCGTGCGGGCTGGCGCCCGGTCCCGGCGCGACCGCCCGGACAGGGGCAGCACGATGCCATAGCCCCGCGACTACTTGGTCAGGCAGAACTGCCTAATCGATGGGCGCGACTACGCAGATCTCCTAAGACGGATTCAAGGCGCTTTGCACGGCGCGGTTTGCCCGCGGGGTTGCTTTCCTCAAGCTGCCCCCCAGGGGGGATCGTAGACAAAGGGAGGGGAACCGGACTGCAGACAGAAGGAGGGGACTAGCGACTCCGGGATGGAGCGGAGACCGTGCTAAGAGGGGCTGATACCGATGAGACGGCCGTCCCGTCGGTAGCCGTGGGCGATGTCTCTCCGAAAAATCGACGACTACTTGACGTCATTCAGTAGAGATGATTTGGCTCATAATTTTGCGTGCGCCGTCCCTGTCTCCTTCGGAAAGTGCGATGTACGAAATGCCTGCCATCGCCTGATTGGTGCGATAGGAAGAATTAGATGAATTGAGCACTTCCGTAAAAATCTTCCTTGACTCGGCAAGATCTCCAGCCTCTGCAAGCAGGCGGGCCAGCTCCAAGAGAGTCCACTCTCGCTCTGCCGGAACGGCTTCGAGATGACTTCTCAGGAGTGAGACGGCCTCCTGTCGCTTTCCTTGAACAAGAAGGGATTGGGTCCAACTGTCCACTACATCGCTATTTTTTGTTACCTCGTAGGTCTCCCTGCATACCTGTTCTGCCATTTCCGGCATTCCATGCATGCAGAGTGCATTAACGGTCAAAAATAGATTGCCCGATGAGGGTGCTGCCTTGTGGGATCGAAGAAAGAATGAAACTGCCTTATCTAGTTCCATCTTCCTGTAAAAGTAATCGCCAAGGCGGTACAGTACCCATTCGCTGCGTGGTTTCATCCTGAGTGCGCAACGAAGAAAGTAGAGCTCTCGATCGAAAAGCCCCCTTTTCTCGCATTGATGTGCAATCCAGAGGGCCGATCCCGCAGTATCCGGCTCCTCTTCATCGTCGATGAGGGCCTCAATTATCCGATCATATCGACCAGTTTGAACGGCCTCATATTCGCCAAGCGCGACGAGCTCGATAAGAATCGCCGCGTTTGCCGCGTGCTTCGCCTGCCATTTTTCGAGAAAATCGATCGCAGGCTTCTTGCCCTCGGTCTCATTCAGCAAGCGAGCGTAGTTGATAACCGTCGAGGTCTCGGAAGTAATATCGCCACTGAAAAGGGCGTAGCGACTGCTGTTTGGTGGATTCCCATCAGAGAGATTGGCGATGACACTAGGGTCTGTCGCAACCTGTCGAGTGTCGACCCAAAGGCGCCGAAACTCTTCTACGTCCCCATCCAGCGCCGAAACCACCGCCTCAAGTGAACGCCAGGATGGCAAGCGGGCGCCCCTCAGCGTCTGGCTGACAGTGGTATGGCTCAGCATCCCGTGTGTGCGCCTGGAGATCTCGCGCGCACTGGGTTCGCCGGCAAGGAGATGGAGTCGGCGCAGCTCCCGGCTCAAGTCTGACACCTGCACGGCGGCCCCCATGACTGTAAGCAAGTGGCAGGTACTGTAAGGCCGCTCTAGTCGTTTGGCAACCCTTGGAGGTTTGCGTGAGCGTTTGCATCAAGCTGGACAATCATCACTATCTTACAGGGTAGATGGCGCATGATGATTTCGACACCGTATAAGCCAAACGGAGGATTAAGCCGTGTTCCTGAGTGCCAGCGTCGCGAATGCATGCGCCTATCTCCGACGCTCCTCGAATTTGGTAATCGCAGTACTCTTGACGCTGGGCGTGATTTACCCGGCCGTCTGGTCTCGCAAAGCGAGCCGCCGACGCGAGGCGCGGGATTTGATCAAAGTCATTTTCAGTGAGGGATCTCCTAGGGTCTGAAATCACCGGCCGACGATCCGTCGAGGATATCGGGGAGCCGCGATCTGCTCATGGGCTATGTACGGCCTCATTTGACCGTATGATTATTGGTCGCCCGCCATTTGCTCCTGTCGTCTATTGGTTGCAGCCCGGACGCTGCCGCTGGGCGATGGCGAGCGGATCTGCTGGTTAGCGACTATGGGGCTCCGCCCCAAACCCCGGCCCTCCTCGGAGGGGGCCGAGGGCAGGTGTATAGGGGTGGGGCTTCGACGGGGTGATCGCGGGTGGCGCGCGGGACGCCCCTCCTCGACCGGTCACCCAAGGGCGTACCCGGAACCTCCAGGGGCCGCCAAGGCCAAGCGCACGCGTCACAGGGTGAGCCTTGGCGGCCCCTGGAGAACCCGGGTGCGGCGAAGCTGCCCGATCGAGGAGGGGACCTCCGCTCGGCCGAGGGTATGCCTGTGGCGCCAGGTGCACAGTCGTGTTGGCCGATAGGCGAGATTCGGCCATATCGGAGAGGACAGTCTGAGGACGCTCTGAGGACAGTCTGAGGACGCGTGACCAGAAACTGGGCACTCACATGGGAAATGGATTTCTTCCCAGATGAGAAGCAGTGCAGCTCACCGGCTCGCGGTCGTTTCCCACGATTTTCCATGCACGGTGACCATACCCGAGCTGTTCGTGTCCCGATTCGGGTGGATCGCGGGACGGTTCGGGCGGTGCTCCAGTTAACGTCTCTAGCGTCGGTCGCATGGCCGAAATGAAACATGCCCGCCGGCCGCAGGCTGGAGACCATCGACGGCACGGGCGGGCATTGGATGCCCAAAGGAGACACCCGACATGAGTCTGACCTTCCACCCGCGCGTCTTGTCAACTCCCGAACCTGGTCGACTGGCGGTCGCTGTGATCGTCATCATCGCGATCTTGAAGGTTCCATCCGACCTTCTTCCCACGTCCCTCACGGCGCTTGGCGGAATCCTGGCAGCGCTCCTCGGTTCCCCTGCCATGCTACGCAAGCTGCATCCGGTGGAGTAGGCCACATCATTGAGTTGCCGCGGCTGCGTGCCACGTGCGTGCCAGATTGGGCGGTACGTGGCGGGCAGTCACGGGCGCCGGCGGTGCGGTGAGTGAGGAACGACCAGGTCGGGCGCAGCGCAGGTCGGGGTGGGCGGCGGACGCCAAGCCTTACAAAGCAGATGTCGGCGGTTCGAAACCGTCCGCGCCCACCAGCACGAAAGGCCCGCAGCGATCACGCTGCGGGCCTTTTGACTGCACTGATTGACGGCAACCGCTGATGTCAGCCGGTCTTGCGGCGCCTCTTGAGCAACCGGTCCATGTGTCCGAGGGCTTCGCGCCGCGTCTCCTCCGAGACGTGCGTGTAGACGTTCACCGTCAGCCCGATCTGCCTGTGGCCGAGGATCTCCATCACCACCCGGGGCGGCACCCCGCACGCGACGAGCAGCGTCGCGCACCCGTGCCGGGTGTCTCTCGCCCTGCTCCGGCTGGTCTCGGACACCCGGCCCGACCTCACCGAGAGCACGGACGCCGCACTGGCCGCACCGGAGACCGAAGCGGTTCGGGTTGGCTGGCCAACCCTGGGCGGCGAATCGGTTCTGCGTGCCTGCGCCCGCTCCGGCCGCCTGGTCTCGGTGGTCAGCAACAACGCGGGCACGGCCATCGCGGCACATGTCGCCGAGCATGGTCTCAGCGACTAATTCTCTCGACGTCGAGGCATGAGCGCCGCAATTCGCGAATGTCTCTGCTCGTGCAAAAGGAGCGCCGTCTGCCCAAGCAGAACCTCTAGATCTGAGTGCGCCTTCTTGGGTATTGTCATGGGCGTCACAGGGATAGCCTTTTGGAGATCTGAGGGGATTTTCCCTTCAGGCCCAACGATCACAATTTCACACTTTATGCCCACTGCAGCCTGAAGTGCCTCTTCGGAGGAATCCACACACTTGGCATTGGTGAATGATTCGAGAGAATTGTCATTTTCGAAGCCCATCACCAAAACGGAGGAGTCAAAGGACCTTGACTGGGCGTTTTGCGAGAGCAGAATCCAGGCGAAGCGTCGACGGTCCTTAACTGCCGCCAAGATCGCCGCCCAGCGCTCTTACAGGTTGGCCCTGCTGTCGACTCCCACAGACATGCCGCCTCCGTCCTCAACTGGACCAAGGCTAGGGGGTGGCACGGACACTCGGTAGTTTGGTCGGCGGATCCGCTCCAGTGGGCAGTGCCGAGCCACAGCCGGCAGCAGATGGCGCGTCCCTGGTCTCCAGCGCGGTCCACTCCCCGGGCTGGGAGAAGCCTGGGAGAAGATCTTGAGATCAGAGCTCCTCCAGGCAGTGTGTAGCCCACATACACCAACGATCCGACCTGTGCATTCATTCACACGTGCAGGTCGGGCACCACCCTGGCCCTCATCCGGGACGAAGGGGTCGCCGGTTCGATCTGCCCGCGAGGCGACAACTAGTGCGAGGCTCACCCGGTCGACCGAATCCTGCTACAAAATCTCAATTGACAGGGCCCGCCGGGCGATCGCGGCCGGCCCTGTCATCGACTATTCGAGGATGCTGTCGGCGCTGGCTTGGGGGGCTTGGAGGATGCGCCAGACCCTGCTTGCCATGCCACGGACCGGGAGATAGATTCGATTACCGCCCGACTTGGCGGTAGTGATAAGGCCTGCCGAAGTCAGCCGCTGCAATGCCGCCGGGACGAGTTCCCGGTGCTTGGCGTCCAAGCCTCGGAAGAGGGCGGACTCCTTCCGTCCCGCGCCTCTCTGGGCATAGACCTTCTTCAATATTGTAAGTAGGACCTTATTCATCGGCGTCGTCTTCAGGGCAAGGATGCCCTTGCCTGTCGCCAGCTGAACATCGAACTGGGCGACCTCGCAATCGGCAAAGTTGCTCGGCTGGAGGGCCGGCCATCCGGCGACTCCCGACATCTTCCCGATGAGGCAGCTGTGGAAGTGCGGGAGCGGGTACCCGTCGTGGTCAGTTAGATCCAATTCTTGAATGATGCAGTCATGGAAACTAAGCCAGTCATAGCCGCCGGAATCGGCGGTGAGTGAAAGGCTGCGAAGCTCAATCCCATGGAGAGGTATCGCTGTCGGGGACGTGTCGCCAGGCCAGAGCCGTCCGGCGACGCGGATGATATCCGCGATGACGGCATCCGAGACCCCTCGCCGCTGGAGAACACTAGCTGACGAATATGCCCGTCCCGAGCTCGCGCCGCTCTCCTCTTCCAGCCGAACAGCGGCGACGTCGATGCCGACCTCGTCTAGGCATGCAACGGTCCCGGTCATCTCCATCAGCGGATTCGCGGTGTTGGGGTCGAGGAGACAAGTCACAAGGTCTCCCGCACGGGCGGCATCGGCGAGGGATTCATCGACGAAACGCCGGGAACCATCGACACTATCCATGGCCCCGAGGCCTGGGAGGCGCTGCAGGAGCTGGTAAGAACCCTCGTCGGGGGTGTACCCGCATACGGACTGAAAAACCGACGTCAGCTCGTCCTTCGAGATAGGCCCCAGCCCCTCTGTAGAGCGGCGCGCGTGGGTGGCGAGCCTCTCCAGAACCCTGCGGATAGTGAACCCGTCAACGCCCATTTCCATGCTGGCCTCGCGTTCAGAAATGCGGTCCAGCATCATGTTCCAGCCCTCACCCGCTGAGCGCCCGAACGTTCCCTCGATGGATTCCTGCAAGACGCTTGACGAGCCCAGATAGCTCAAGAGGAGGGGACGCGAAGGCAGCCACTCTGGAAGCGCTTCGTGCCATCCGTAGGCGTCGAGTATCTTCTTCGCCTGATCTTCAGTCGGCTCGCCGGCCATCAGGAAGAGGGAATCGTCCCGGGGGCCCAAGGCGGTGCGCATCTCGCGCTCGCTGTCGAAGAAGTGTGCCCGCCCCGCCAGGACGACGGCGGTGGAAGCCCGTGAGTCACGGCAGAAGCGGCGCACGAGTTCCACGGACCGACGGCGGATATCGCGCATGGTCTGCGTCTTCCCCATCCATCCGGGCGTCGCAATCTCATCGAAGCCGTCGAGGATGAGGACCGCATCGCCCGAGCGCCACGCACGGACCAGTTGCGATGGGGTGGGGAACCCGATGGAGCGGGCGTGGCGCTCCAGTGCCTCAACGGGATGGACCTGCCCCTGGTGATCACGCAGGTTGAGGAGCAGAGGGAAGGGGCTGAACGGGTTCCTGCGGTGGGCAGTCGCTAGGCGCCGGTACAGCTCGCGCAAGAACATGCTCTTGCCGGCTCCGTAGTCGCCATACAGAAGAACGGACCTTCCGTCCTTTACTGCCTCGGTCACGCGAGCAACCGAGAACGGCTCGCCGGTATCGCTCTCCACCGGGTCGACGGCGACGTAGGGCTTGAGGTCCCCGTGGTCGCCGCTGCTCGGCTCGCGCGCCGAGCCGAAGGGGTACAAGCCGCGCAATTCGAGGTACTTTAGAGAGTCGACGAGCTGTCCTCGCAACTGGGCAAAGCTGCACGCGACCAGAGGCGAGCTGAACGACTTGATGACCATGCGCTGGTCGGCAGTGGGTTCCTCGCGCGTGACGAAGAAGCCCTTGACGGACTTGAAGGGGTACTCGCGAGCCTTGGCAACGCACGCATCGTGGAGCTTCTTGCCGTCCTTCTCGGCCTTGTCCTTGCGTCGGGAGACCGTGCACTCAACGATCGTTACCGAGTCCGGTCCGACGAAGACACCGTCGCGTTCGGCCGTGCCGATGTAGGTGGACCCCTGAAACTCGTTCTCCGGGGCGAAGAGAGCGCGAGATATCCGCAGGACCTCCGCCTCGAATTCTGACTCTTCTTGCTGCTTTTCATCCGCGGGCATGAGCAGACCCCCTCCTCGCCGGTGTGTCTCGCGTCACATCATACGCAGCGTCATCGCTGGGAGGTGCCTGGGAGAAGATCTTGAGCCTAGGGTCAGTCGGAATGCGGGCGCGGTCAACGTAGACCAACAGCCTGACCTGCATGTTCATTGATCACAGCAGGCCACACAGGCATCCGACCCTCATTCGGGACGAAGGGGGCGCCGATTCGGCGGCCGGTTCTTCTGGTGACATCAATCGTCGACATCAACGTGTGGTTGAACGCTGGGGACCTTCCGGCATTGCCGGCGGACCGTAGCCTGGCTCGACTGATGCCCCGCGGCACGTGCCGACACCCACTGATCGAACCTGCAAAGCAGATGTCGGCGGTTCGAAACCGTCCGCGCCCACCCCAGTTGTCTTGAAGGGCCGGTTCAGAGGTGTGATCCTCTGGGGCGGCCCTTTGTCGTCGGGCGAACGATCAAGGTTGGCGATCGGGGGAGTGCGGTGGCGCCCAGGCCGGGTGGGGAGACGGACAAGTTCGGCAACCGTTTCGAGGGGGCGTGGACGATCCGGCACGCGCTGTACGTGCTGCTGGGCATGGGGACGTCGCTCACGCTGGAACCGGTCGGCCCGTTGGGCGAGGGGGCCGAGTTCGCCTACCGGCGTGACGGCGTGACGGAGGCGCATCAGGTTAAGCGGCAGAACCGCAACGCGAACAGCTGGAACGTGGCGTCCCTCCGTGACAAGGGCATCTGGACGCACCTGCGCAGCCACGCCGAGGCAGGCCGTGAGTTCCACTTCGTCTCACTCGTGCCCGCCCGTGGGATCGACGAGCTCGCCGACCGGGCGCGGCGGGCCGACGACTTCGGGGTCTTCGAGGGCGAGTGGCTGACGGACGAGTTGCAGGGCCACTTCGCCGCGCTTGCCGCGCCCGATGTCTACGGCTCGCCCGAGACGGCTTGGCGCATGCTCAGGGGGCTCCGGGTGGGGTGGCACAACGAGCAGGACGTCGGCAACGTCAATGCGGCCCTCGCCGGACAGGTCCTCGCCGGGGCGTCGGGCCGGCTGGCGGCGCTGGGGCTCGGCGACCTCCTGCTGGACAACCTGGGGACCACCCTCGACGCGTCGGCCATCACGGCCCGGCTCGCGGCGTACGGTCTGCGGCGGATCGGCCGGGCGGACGGCGACGCGGTGCGGGACGCGGTGGGCCGGGCGACCGGGAGCTGGGCGGCGAGCGTCGAAAGGGGGTTGCTCCGGCCTGCCATCCCCCGGGAGGAGGCCGGCCGGCTGCTCGAAAGGGTCACGGCAGGTCGTGAGCGCCTCACCCTTCTGACGGGCGCCGCGGGCGGTGGGAAGAGTTCCGTGCTGTACGAGGCGTACGCCGCGCTCGCCGCACGTGCCGTTCCGGTGCTCGCGTTCCGTCTCGACCGGCTGGAGCCCTTCGCCTCGACCGATGAGCTGGGGCGGCGGGTCGGTCTGGCCGGGTCGCCGGTCAGCGCTCTCGGCGCCGTGGCGGACGGGCGGCCGTGCGTCCTGATCGTGGACCAGCTCGATGCCGTCAGCCTCGCCTCGGGCCGGATCCCGGACACCTTCGACGCGGTGGCCGACCTGGTCGGCGAGGCGGCGGCCCATCCCGCCATGCACGTCGTCCTGGTGTGCCGCGCGTTCGACGCCCAGGCCGATCCCCGCATCCGCCGGCTCACCGAGGCCGAGCACTGCACGCGGATCACCGTCGGGCCGCTCTCCGATGCCGAAGTCGACGTGGCGATCGGAGAGTTGGGGCTCGACGCGGTGCAGTCGGCCCCGTCGCAGCGGGTGTTGCTGCGCTCCCCGCTGAACCTGGTCCTCCTGGCTCAACTCGTGGGCCTGGGCGAGGCGACGTCCTTGTCCTTCCGCACCACCCGGCAGTTGTTCGACGCGTTCTGGGACGCCAAGCGGCTGGCGTGCGTGCGGCGCCAGCCCTCGGTGCGGTTCCACGAGGTGGTGTCGGCCGTCGTGGCGGCCATGAGCGCCGGGCAACGCCTCTCGGTGCCGCACAGCGTGCTCGACGGGGACGATCTCGTCGCCGGTGGAGACGTTCTGGTCTCGGAACAGGTCCTCGTGCGTGACGGCCGGCAACTGGCGTTCTTCCACGAGAGTTTCTTCGACTACGCCTTCGCGCGCGGCTGGCTCGGCCGGGAGGAGGACTTGGTCTCCTTCCTCACCGGTGGAGAGCAGGAGCTCTTTCGCCGCGGACAGGTTCGGCAGGTCCTCGACCATCTGCGGGACCTGGACCCCGAGCGGTTCGCCCAGGAGGTCGAGGCCCTGCTGACCGGCCCCGGGATCCGCTACCACGTCAAGGACGTGACCCTGGCGCTGCTCCGCGGCCTGGAAAGCCCCACCGCAGCGGAGTGGGACGTGATCGGGCGGGTGCTGGACACCCGTCCTCCGCTCCGGGCGCATCTCGTGACTGCGGTGAGCAACGCCGAGTGGTTCCGGTGCGCGGACGAGGCCGGAACGATCGAGAACTGGCTGAGCGGCGCCGACGCAGAAGAACGTGACTGGGCGCTGCGGGTGATGGTCGGAGCCTGCGGGGCCTTTCCGGACCGGATGGCCGACATCCTGGAGCCGTACGCCGAGGACCCCCGGTACGCCTCGTGGTTGGGCCAGGTCACCCGCTTCGCCCGTATCGCGGACAGCCGGAGACTGTTCGGCCTCCTGGTCGAGGGCGTCCGGACCGGGCTCTTCGAGGGCCGTGAACACGACCTCTGGATCTCGGTGGGCGACCTTGCCGCCGCGAAGCCCGCCTGGGCGGTCGAACTGCTCGTCGCGCTGCTGGCGGATCGACGGGGGGCGCTCCGGCTCGCGGACGAGGACACCGTCACGGCGCTTCTCAGCCGCGAGCACATGGCTCTCCGGATGGTGGAGGGTGCCGCCTCGGGGGCTCCCGAGGACTTCTGCGCCCGGCTCCTGCCCGTTCTCGTGGACGTCATGGCTACGACGGCCTACTCGACGCGGGCCGGGTGGCCGGTATTGGACCGGCACTTCGCGTTCCGCTATCCCGACGATCGGCCCAGCACCCTGGGCGACGCCTTGTTCCAGGGGATGGTGACGGCGCTGAGGACCGTGGCCGACCGGGATCCCGACCGAGCACGCGCCCTCGTGGAGGGGCTCGTCGACGTCCCGTACGACGCGGCGCAATGGCTCCTCTACCAAGCGCTGTGCGCGGCGGGGCCGTTCCTCGCCGACTGGTCGGCCGGGATTCTCCTGCAAGGCCGGCACCGTCTCCTGTCCGCCTACGGGGCCAACGTGGTGTGGGGTGCACGCCAGGTCCTCGGTGCCATCGGCGGATCCCTGCCCGACGACACCCTGCGGCAGTTCGAGGCGGCCCTCCTCCACCTGCGTCTTCCTCCGGACGAGAAGCTCTCGCCCTGGCACGAGTTCACTCTGCTGTCGGCGCTTCCCGAGGAGAGGCTCTCCGAGCAGGCTGCGCGCCGGCTGGGGGAGCTCCGCCGACGTCACGACGACATGCGGGAACCGGCCGAACCGCAGGGCGTGAGCAGCGGGGTCATCGGTCCGCCCATCTCGTTGGGATCGGCGCGGCTCATGAGTGACGACCAATGGCTGGGCGCCATGCGGAAACACGGTGAGGACCGAACCGACTGGGCGACCTTCACCGGCGGTGCCCGTGAACTCTCCCACGTGTTGCAGAGCATGACGGCTGCGGACCCCGGACGGTTCGCCCGGCTCGCCGTCCGGATGGATACCGGGTTGCATCCGGCGTACGGCGCCGCGGTGCTCCGGGGCTTGAACGACGCCGAGGTGCCGGCCGACGCGGAGACCGTGTTCACGGCGGTCCGCCATTTCGCCGGCCGGGGAAGGTCGGAGCACGACCGGTGGCTGGGGTGGGCGCTGCGGAAGTACGTCGACCGCGCGCCGCTCGATCTGGTGGAGGCGCTCCTGGGCTGTGTGCTCGCGTCCACTCCGGTGGCCCGTGACGATGACGGGGACGCGGAGAGCGACCTGGTCACCGCTGGCATCAACACGGTGCGGGGCAGTGCGGCAGAGAGCCTGGGCAACCTGCTCGGCCATGACGAGGACGGAACGCGGGCCGCCTTGGTGGTGCCGCATCTGAGCGCGATGGCCGCCGATCCTTCCCTGGCGGTGCGGTCGTGCGTGGCCCATGTACTGCATGCCGTGCTGCGTCATGACCGTCCGGCGGTGGCGGAGGCGTTCGCCGTGCTCACGGCGGCTCCTGACCGGCTTCTGGCCACGCCGTATGTGGTCCGGCTCTTCATGGCCCTGTGCCACGGGGACCCGGCTGCGGGCGGGCCGGTGATGGAACGGATGCTGCACTCCCCGGTCGACGAGGTCCGGCTCGTCGGCGGACGGTTCGCGGCGCTGGCCGCGATGCAGTGGGAGCTGCCGGAGCTGCTGCGGGAGGTCCTCTCCGGGAACGACGCGGCGCAGCGGCAGGGGGCCGCCGATGTCTGTGCTCTCCGCCTTACCAACAGCGGGGACGCGGCGCTGGCGCACAACGCACTTGCCCGGTTCTTCCACGACCCGCAGCGGGACGTGCGCGACGCCGCGGGCGCCGTCGCCGCGGCGCTGAGGGGGCACCGCCTGGGCCCGTTCCGCCGGACGTTGATCGAGCTCATCGGCTCCCCGGCCTTCGAGTCCGCCCTGGCGCAGTTGCTGATCACCCTTGAGCACGCCCCCGACCGCGTCGACGACCTGATCCTGGCGTGTGTGCGGCGGTTCATCGCGCTGTACGGGCCTGCCGCAGGGGACTTGGCGACCCATGCGGCTGCGGATGCCCATCACATCGGTGAGCTGCTGGTGCGCGCCTATACCCAGGCCGGGTCTCCCGCGCGGCGGGCGGAGGTGCTCGACCTGCTGGACCAGCTGCTTCTTCTGGGTGCGTACGGCGTGGCCGAAGCCATCGGCACCGCCGACCGCGGCTAGCCACGGCTCGGGCCTTTGGGTCGGTGGGGGGCTCATTTTGGTCCGGTCGGGGGGCGTCGCAGGTGACGTACAGCGGGGGCGTGCTGCTGGACCGCCTCGCCGGGTGAGCGCGCCGGACCTCCGGGAGGCGGTCCGCCACGGCCTGTGTTTGTGTGGCAGCAAACCGCTTGGGAGAGGTGATCCGCCGTGACCATGCCCCCGTTCGGATCCAACGATCCGTTCTCCGACCTGCTCAGCCGGTTCTTCGGGATGAGTCCGGTGGCCTCCCCGCCCGCCGTTCAGCGGGTGCCGATCGGACGGTTGCTGAGCGAGTCGTCGCAGGAGCTGCTGGCGCTGGCGGCGCAGCGCGCGGCGGAGGACGGGAGCAGCGACCTCGACACCGCGCACCTGGCCTGGGCGGCCACCCGGGTGGAGCCGTCGCGCCGGATGCTGGAGCGGGCGGGCATCGATCCGGGCGAGCTGTCCACGGACCTGGAGCAGGCGCTGCCGTCCGGGCACGCGCCGGTGGCGGCGGACGGCCGGCCCGCGCTCACGCCCTCGGCCAAGCGCGCGCTGCTCGCGGCGCACGCCCGTTCGCAGGCGGCCGGGGCGTCGTACATCGGCCCGGAGCACATCCTCGGCGCGCTGCTGGACCAGGAGCGCTCGGGCGCGGGGGCGGCGCTGCGCAACGCGGCGCCCTCGCGGGAGGCGCTGAAGACGGTGCTGGACGGGCGGGGCGTCGGCGGCGAGCGGAGCAGCACGGGCGCGCACCCGAGCGACACGCCGACCCTGGACGAGTACGGCCGGGACCTCACGGAGGAGGCCCGTTCGGGCCGGCTGGACCCGGTGGTCGGGCGGGCCGAGGAGATCGAGCAGACCGTCGAGATCCTGTCCCGCCGCACCAAGAACAACCCGGTGCTGATCGGCGAGCCGGGCGTCGGCAAGACGGCGATCGTGGAGGGGCTGGCGCAGCGGATCGTCTCGGGGGACGTGCCGCGGAGCCTGCGGGACAAGCGCGTGGTGACCCTGGACCTGACCGCGCTGGTGGCCGGCTCGAAGTACCGGGGCGAGTTCGAGGAGCGGCTGAAGAACGTGATCGACGAGGTCACGGCGGCCGAGAAGAGCGTGGTGCTGTTCCTGGACGAGCTGCACACCATGGTCGGCGCGGGCGGTGGCGGCGAGGGGTCGATGGACGCCGGCAACATCCTCAAACCGGCCCTCGCGCGCGGCGAGTTGAGCGTGGTCGGGGCGACGACGCTGGACGAGTACCGCCGGCACGTGGAGAAGGACGCCGCGCTGGAGCGCCGCTTCCAGCCGGTGCTGGTGCCCGAGCCGAGCGTCGAGGAGACGATCGAGATCCTGCGCGGGCTGCGCGACGCCTACGAGGCGCACCACCAGGTGCGGTTCGGCGACGGGGCGCTGGACGCGGCGGCGACGCTCTCGGACCGGTACGTCGGCGACCGCTTCCTGCCCGACAAGGCGATCGACCTGCTGGACCAGGCGGGCGCGCGCGTGCGGCTGCGCAGCCTGTCCGGCTCGACCGCGGCGACCTCGGTGCAGGACCGGATCACCAAGCTGAAGCGGGAGCTGGAGGAGGCCGTCGCGGACGAGGAGTTCGTGCGGGCCGCCAACCTGAAGACCGAGCTGCGGCACACCGAGGACGAGCTGGCGGCGATCGCCGAGTCCAGGGAGGAGGTCGTCGAGGTCACCGCGGACGACATCGCGCAGGTGCTCTCCTCCCGGACCGGCATCCCGGTGGCGGAGCTGAACGCGACCGAGAAGGAGCGGCTGCTCAAGCTGGAGGAGCACCTGCACGAGAAGGTGATCGGCCAGGACGAGGCGGTCACCGCGGTGTCCCAGGCGGTGCGCCGCGGCCGGGCCGGGATGGGCGACCCGGAGCGGCCGACCGGCTCCTTCCTGTTCCTCGGGCCGACCGGCGTCGGCAAGACGGAGCTCGCGAAGGCGCTGGCGGCGCTGCTGTTCGGCGACCCGGACCGGATGATCCGCTTCGACATGAGCGAGTTCCAGGAGAAGCACACCGTCGCCCGGCTGGTCGGCTCGCCGCCCGGGTACGTCGGTTACGAGGAGGCGGGGCAGCTCACCGAGGCGGTGCGCCGCAGGCCGTACAGCGTGCTGCTGTTCGACGAGGTGGAGAAGGCGCACCCGGACGTCTTCAACCTGCTGCTCCAGGTGCTGGACGACGGGCGGCTGACCGACTCCCAGGGGCGTACGGTCGACTTCCGCAACACCGTGGTGATCATGACGAGCAACATCGGCTCGCAGCGGATCCTCGACCACGCGGGGAAGGTCGAGGAGATCCGTGACGACCTGATGCGGGACCTGCGCGGGCACTTCCGGCCGGAGTTCCTCAACCGGATCGACGAGGTGATCGTCTTCCACGCGCTCACCCGCAAGGACCTGCTGTCCGTCGTGGACCTGCTGCTGGAGCGCAGCCGGCGCCGGCTGAAGGCGCAGGACGTGCGTCTCGAAGTGACCGACGCGGCCAAGGAGTTCCTGGTCAACCGGGGGTACCAGCCGGAGTTCGGGGCCCGGCCGCTGCGCCGGACGATCCAGTCGGAGCTGGACAACCGGGTGTCCAACCTGCTGCTGGACGGGACGGTGCGGGAGGGGGACACGCTGATCGCGGACGTGGGGGACGGCGGGCTGGTGGTGACACTGGCCCGGCCGGAGGCTTCGGCGACGTTCGAGGAGGCAGAGGCGGGGGCGGCTGCGGCTGCGGCTGCGGCGGGGTGAGCCGTCGGAGCGAGGGTCCGGGTGTGGCCAGCCGGGGCGTACTCCCGGGGGAGTACGCCGGAACGCCACCGGTGGAGGACGCGCGGGGGCGGGGCGCGGGTCTAGCCTTCCGGGCATGATGCCGCCCACGTCCCAGTCGCCGCCGGAGCGGCCGC
>NZ_JBFBDY010000021.1:0-36729 GCF_040683475.1 Kitasatospora sp. NPDC093558
GGCACCCCGAGCGCCCCGGCCGCGGCGGCGTCCCCGTCCACCACGCCTGCGCCGCAAGCCCCCGCGCCGCAGCCCGCCCTGGCCGATGCCGCGCAGCCCGCCGCGCCCACGTCCGCCCAGCTCGCCTCCACCGGCGCCGACCACACCGCCGGCCTCGTCGGCGGCGGCCTCGCCCTGACGGCCCTCGGGGTCGGCGCCCTCTGGCTGCGCCGCGTGCTGGGCCGGGCCTGACCGCACCGGTGAGCGCACGTGAAGGAGCCCGTCACCCTCTCCAGGTGACGGGCTCCATCAGCTCGGTGCCGCCTCAGCGCAGACGCGACGACGACAGGATCGACGCCAGGTGCGCCACCACCATGCCCCACGTGATGACCGTGATCCCGGCGAGCGCGGCCCGGGTCGGCGTGAGGCCGCCCACCGCCGCGTCCGCGACGGCCGCCGCGAGCAGGACCAGCGAGGCCTCGATGCCGTTCGTCACGCGGTGGATCTTCAGTACCGACGCGAGCCGGCGGGCCGTCGCGATGCCCTGGGAGCGCGGCTGGGTCGACTCCTCGTCGGCCGGGGCCATGCCGCTGCGGGCGCGGGCGACGTCCACCAGGTCCGTCGACGCCTTCAGCAGCACCACGCCGAGCGCCGCCGCCAGTCCGGCCGACACCCACAGCTCCGACCCGCCCCGGGCCGCCCGCACGCCCGCGCCGATCATCAGCGCGGCGTCCGCCAGGTAGGCGCCGAGGCGGTCGACGTAGACCCCAGCCATGCTGAACTGGCGCTTCCAGCGCGCCACTTCGCCGTCCACGCAGTCGAACAGCAGGAACAGCTGGAACAGGACCACCGCCAGCACGGCCCCCGTCACACCGGGGATCAGCAGGGCCGCCCCGCCGCCGACGCCGCAGACCACCATGACCCAGGTGAGGGTGTTCGGCGACACCGAGGTGCGCACCAGCTGCCGGGTCGTGCGCAACGAGAGGCGGCGCATGTACAGCCGGCCCGCCCAGTGCTCACCGTTGCGACTCTGCAGCTTGGCCTGCGGCTGGCACACCTCGCGCAGCTCCGAAAGCGCCGGAGCAGCCACCATGACGAATCCCTCCACCGGTCCGGCGCGACCCGCCGGACGTCCGTACCGAAACGATCATCGAACGATCCACCACAGGGTAGAACCTGCCGGGACCCCGCCCGCGCACGGACGGCGGGCCCCGGGCGTCGGGATGGTGGAGATCCGGTGGGGAGACCGGTGCGGCCGGCGGGAACGGAAGCCGTACGGGAACGGAAGCCGTACGGGAACGGGAGCCGTACGGGAACCGAAGCCGTACGGGAATGGAAGCCGTACGGGAATGGAGACCGCATGGAAATCCGACGCATCACCGAACCCGCCGACGTCCACGCCGCCGCGCACCTCTTCGACGCGCCCCCGCTCCCCGACGCCACCGCCCGCTTCCTCGCCGACGACCGCCACCACCTGCTGATCGCCTACGCCGACGACGGCACGCCGGCCGGCCTGGTCACCGGCGTCGAGACCACCCACCCCGACAAGGGCACCGAACTGTTCCTCTACGAGCTCGGCGTCGACGAACCGTACCGGGGCCGCGGCATCGGCCGCGCCCTGACCGCCGCGCTCGCCGGACTCGCCCGCGACCGCGGCTGCCACGCGATGTGGACCGTCACCGGCGAGGACAACCCCGCCGCCCGGGCCACCTACCGCGCGGCCGGGGGAGACCCGGAGCCGCGGCAGGTGGTGTACGCGTGGGACTTCACGCGCCCCGGAGACTGACAGCGCAGGCGGGCGGCCTCACACCACCGCGAGGCTCGGCACCGGAGCGCCGCCCCGGTGCAGCAGCGCCCGCTCGGCCGCCGTCCATACCCCCGACGTCACCAGGTACAGCGCCGCCGCCAGCGGGACCAGCGCCGCGAACAGGACCGTCCCGAACGACAGGTACGGCAGGAACGCGGCCCCCGGCTGGGCGGTCGGCTGCGCCGCCGTCGCGCGACGGGCCCGGCGGAAGTTCACGTACCCGACGGCCGCGAGCGCGGCGTACAGCGCGCCGAACACCGCCAGCTGCCCGGCGCCGTGGGCGTTCGCGACGTGCAGGCCGAGCGGGGCGCCGAACAGGGTGTGGCCCTGGAGGTCGCCGGAGGTCGTGAACAGGCGGTACATCACCGAGAAGAACGGGATCTGTACGAGGGCCGGCAGGCAGCCCGCCAGCGGCGAGACCTGCTCCTTCTGGTGCAGGTCCGCCATCGCCTCGCGGAGCTTCTCCGGGCGGTTCTTGTGCTTGCGGTTCAGCTCGGCGATCTTCGGCGCGAGCCGGGCGCGGTCCTTCTCCCCGCGGGCCGCGGCCCGCGCCAGCGGGTGCAGGGCGAGGCGGACGGCGACGGTGAACAGGACGATCGCGAGCGCGGTCGGGACGACGTGGGCGAGCCCGGCGACGATCGTGTGGGCGACGGCGACGGCCGGGTCGAGAACGGCGAGAACGGACATGGTCGAGCGAGCCCTCCGGGGTCTCATGGCATGGATGATCGGCGGAGGACGGCCGCGGGGAACGGCGGGAATGCGGGAACCGGGCTGGGGAACCAGCGGGAAGCCGGGTGGGGAGACCCCACCGGGGAACCGGGCTGGGAACCGAGCCGGACGGACCCGGGTGCTACGCGGCCGCCGGGGCCGCGCCGGGTGCCCTGGGGCGTCGCCGGCCCCGGGCGTCCGGATCGCGCTGGGACAGGAAGGCCGTGCGGAACGCGCGGCGCCGAAGCACGCCGTTGCGGACGGCGGCGGGAGCTCGTGCCCCCAGCAGCCGGGCACCGGCCAGCGTGCCCGCGACGGCACCGGCCAGCAGCACCACGGCGGCGACGGTCGCCACCGAGGCGAGCGATCCGCCCTCGGTGAGCACCTCGCCGGTCAGCACCCGGAGCAGGCCGAGCAGCATCGCGATCACGGTCACGGCGTGCTCCCTTCGCTCGGCACCTGACGGACCCGCAGGACAGTGAGGACGATCGTACGACGTCCGGGGTTCCGGCGTACACGAGATACCCGGGTGGATGCCCGGCGAGGACCGGCGGCCGAGGTGCGGCAAGAGGTGTAGCCAGCCGTGCTACACGGGGCTACCTTGGAAGCGTGAAGACGATTACCCAGCGGGAGTTCCGGAACAACTCCGCCGCGGTGATGGACGCCGTCGAGGCGGGCGAGACCTTCCACATCACCAGGAACGGGGTCGAGGTCGCCGAGCTGCGGCCGGTGTCGAGCCGGCGCCGGCTCACGGCGGAGGAGCTGGTCGCGCGGCACGTGAAGCTGCCGCGCGTGGACTACCAGCAGATGCGCAAGGAGGCCGAGGAGGACTTCGGCCCCGAGGAGCTGGTGGGCGACGAGGGAGACGACCCGTTCGAGCGTCGGCGTGGCTGAGCGGCGGCGGGCCTCCCGGCGCCGTCCCGCCGGTGTCCTGGACACGTGCGTCTACATCGACCTCGCGCTCCTCAACCCGGCCGACTTGCCGGCCGTGCCGGAGCTGACCGCGATCACCTTCGCCGAGCTCCAGCAGGGCGTGTCGATGGCCCGCGACCCGGTCAGCCGGGCGGCCCGGCTGGAGGTGCTCGGCGCCGCGATGGCCGACTTCGACCCGCTGCCCTTCGACGCCGCGGCCGCCGCCCGCTACGGCACCCTCGTCACCCTCACCATCGCGGCAGGCCGCCAGCCCCGGCCCCGCCGGATCGACCTGATGATCGCCGCCGTCGCGTCCGCCCACGGCCTGCCGCTCTACACCCGCAACGTGGCCGACTTCCGCGGCCTGGGGTCGGCCGTGGAGATCATCGGCGTGTGACGGGGGCCGGCCCTGGCCGACCCCCCTCCGCAGGCACCCGCCGGCACACGTCGGCCCCCGCACGCACACGCCGGCCCCCGCACGTCAGCCCAGGCGGACCGTCGTGCCCGTGGCGGCCGAGGTGCGGGCCGCCTCCAGGACGGTGAGCGTGGCGACGGCGTCGTGCGGGTCCACCGGGGCCGGGGTGCCCGGGTCGGCCAGGGCGGCGGCGATGCCGGCGTAGTACGCGGGGTAGTCGCCCGCGTCCGTGGGGAGCGAGATCGGGGAATCGTCGGTGCCCAGGGTGCCGTAGTGCGCGGGCTGGTCGGCGCCCCACGGGTGGGTGCCGTCGGGGCGGAGTCCGGAGCGGAGGTCGGCCTCCTGCGGGTCCATGCCGGACTTGACGTAGCCGGCGGCGTCGCCGAGCACCCGCAGCCGGGGCCCGAGCAGCGGGGTGAGGGCGCTCGTCCACAGGTGGGAGCGGGTGCCGGAGGCGTGGGTGAGGGCGAGGAACGCGTCGTCGTCCACGACCGCGCCGTCCCGGCGGACGTCGATCTCCGCGTACACCGTCTCGACCGGCCCGAACAGCGTGAGCGCCTGGTCGGCGAGGTGGCTGCCCAGGTCGTACAGGGTGCCGCCGGCCTCGGCCGGGTCGGCGAGCTCGCGCCAGCCCGGCTTGGGCTTCGGCCGGAACCGTTCGAACCGGGACTCGAACCGGTGCACCCGCCCCAGCGCGCCGCCCCGGACGAGGCGGGAGGCGGTCAGGAAGTCGCCGTCCCAGCGCCGGTTCTGGAAGACCGAGAGCAGGACGTTCCGCGACTCCGCCAGCCGGCACAGCTCCAGTGCCTCGGCGGCGGTGCCGGCCAGCGGCTTGTCGACGACGGTGGCCAGCCCGGCGCGCAGGGCGGCGCGGGCGAGCGGCACGTGGGTGCGGTTGGGCGAGGCGATGACGACCAGGTCGAGCGCGTCCGGGTCGGCGAGCAGCTGCTCGGGCGTGTCGACCGCGCGGGCGCCGGGGTGCTCGCGCTGCAGCTGCGCGCGGCGCTCCGGGTTGGCGGTGACCACGGCGTCCAGGCGCAGCCCGGGGGTGGTGGCGATGAGCGGGGCGTGGAAGGCGGAACCGGCCAGGCCGTAGCCGATCAGGCCGACGCGGAACGGGCGGGGGGTCTCGGGGCTCATGCGTCCACTCAATCACGGCCGTTGCGGGGAGCCCGGCAGCCGCGGACGGCCGGGGTGCTCGGCCAGGACGTTCGGTTGGGGCGCGGGCCGCACCGTACCGCCCGTGCGAGGACCGTGCCCGCCCGTCCCGTTCCGGTGAACGGACCGTGCTGCCGTCGTTCGGACGCGCCGATTAGGCTGTGCCGCGTCAGGGCCTTCGCAAGACGTTGCAACACTTCGGGAGACACGCACGTGGCAGACCGCAAGCCCATCGAGTCCTGGCTGACCGACATGGACGGCGTCCTCATCCACGAGGGCACGCCGATCCCCGGCGCGGAGGAGTTCCTGCGCCGGCTGCGGGAATCCGGCAAGCCGTTCCTGGTCCTCACCAACAACTCCATCTACACCCCGCGCGACCTCAGCGCCCGCCTGGCCGGCATGGGCCTGGAGGTCCCGGAGGAGTGCATCTGGACGTCGGCCCTGGCCACCGCCAAGTTCCTGAAGGGCCAGCGGCCCGGCGGCACCGCGTACGTGATCGGCGAGGCGGGCCTCACCACCGCGCTGTACCAGGCCGGTTACGTGCTGACCGACAACAACCCGGACTACGTCGTCCTCGGCGAGACCCGCACCTACAGCTTCGAGGCGCTGACCAAGGCGATCCGCCTGATCAACCAGGGCGCCCGGTTCATCTGCACCAACCCCGACGAGACCGGCCCGTCCACCGAGGGCGTGCTGCCGGCCACCGGCTCGGTCGCCGCGCTGATCACCAAGGCCACCGGCGTCGAGCCGTACTTCGTCGGCAAGCCCAACCCGCTGATGATGCGCGAGGCGCTGAACACCGCGGGCGCCCACTCCGAGACCGCCGTCATGATCGGCGACCGGATGGACACCGACATCGTCGCCGGCATGGAGGCGGGCATGGAGACCATCCTGGTGCTCACCGGCCTGACCGCCGCGGCCGACGTGGAGCGCTTCCCGTACCGGCCGACCCGGGTGGTCAACTCCATCGCGGACCTGGTCGAGCTGGTCTAGCGTTCGCGGTGCCGAATCGGGCTCCGTCTCCGGCCAGCGGCCGGGGCGGGGCCCTTTTGCTGCGCGGAACTCGTACGTGTGGGGAGGAACGGACGGATGGTCACCACGGGGGAGCCGGCGGTCGGGGAGAAGCGGGTCACCTGGGCCGAGCTCTACTTCGACCTGGTCTTCGTCTTCGCGATCACGCAGGTCTCCGGCTTGCTGCACCACCACCACGACTGGCGGGGCGTCGCCGAGGCGCTCGTCGTGTTCGTGCCGGTGTACTGGTGCTGGGTCGGCACCACGGTGCAGGCCAACATCCGGGACGTGGACAACCTGCGGGACCGCATCGGCATCCTGCTGCTCGCTCTGGCGGGCCTGTTCATGGCGCTCGCCGTGCCGGGCGCGTGGGGCGGGCGGGGCGTGCTGCTCGGCGCCGGGTACTGGCTCGCGCGGCTGGTGCTGCTGGCCCTGCTGGTCCGCATCCCGGGCGTCTGGCGGGGCCCGTACGGGGTCGGGGTGCTGGTCAGCGGGCCGCTCCTGGTGCTCGGCGGACTGCTGCCGGACGGGCCGCGGCTCGCGCTGTGGGCCGTGGCGGCGGCGTGCGACCTTGCCGCACCCGTGCTGTTCCGGCGGCGGCTCGCGGCCGTGGCGTACCACCCGACGCACATGCCGGAGCGGTTCGCGACCTTCCTGCTGGTCGCGCTCGGCGAGTCGATCGTCGGAATCGGCGCGACGGCCGCCCGGGCCCGCCTCGACGCGGCCGAACTCACGGCCGTCGCCGCCGCGTTCACCATCTCGGCGGGCCTGTGGTGGCAGTACTTCGTCTACGCGGCGGACGCGATGCGGCACGCCGTCGAGGTCAGCGACTCGCGCCGGGACGTCGTCCGCCGGATCTTCCAGTACGGGCACCTGGCGCTGGTCGCCGGCGTGATCGGCGTCGCGGTCGGCTTCGGGGAGACGGTCGCGGACCCGTGGCGCGCGCTCGGCCCCGGCGCGGTGGCGCTGCTGTACGGCGGCTGCGGGCTCTACCTGCTCACCTTCGGCTACACCCGGTGGATGATGTTCCGCAAGGTGGCGACCACGCGCCTCGTCGCGGCGCTGCTGACGCTGATGCTGCTGCCCGCAATGATCAACCTGCCCGCGCTGGCGGTGCTGACGACACTGGCCGTGCTGCTGGTGGCGCTCAACGTGGTGGAACACTTCCTCGTCGAACGCACCTCCGCCGGGGACCCGGAATCCTCACCGACCGCCATCTCCGCCCCCTCTACACCCTCCGCCCCCGCTCCTGCGGAGTGATCGGCCGTTTTCCTCCCCCCCATCCACACCCCTCCCCACCACCCTCCACACCCCCCACCCCCGCTCCGGTGGAGCGATCTGTCGGTGGGCCTGTGTAGCGTTCGGGGTGCAAGAGGGCGTGCGGCCGAACGGCCGCTGTGTGGGAGGTAGATGTCGTGACGGACACGGTCGAGGCGAGCGCGGTCGAGGCCGGCGCGGGCGGTGGGCTGGAGCTGCCCGGGTCCTGGCGCGAGGTGCTGGGCGCCGAGACGGAGAAGCCGTACTTCGCCGAGCTGGCGGCCTTCGTGGCGGCCCAGCGGGCGGAGCACCAGGTGTTCCCGCCGAGCGGCCAGGAGTTCGCCGCGCTGGAGGCCACGCCGTACGAGAAGGTCCGGGTGCTCGTGCTCGGCCAGGACCCGTACCACGACGACGGCCAGGCCCACGGCATGAGCTTCTCGGTGCTGCCGGGCACCAAGACGCCGCCGTCGCTGCGGAACATCTTCAAGGAGTTGGACGCCGACCTCGGCATCCCCGCCCCGGACAACGGCTACTTGATGCACTGGGCCGAGCAGGGCGTGCTGCTGCTCAACGCGGTGCTCACGGTCCGCGCCCACGAGGCCAACTCGCACAAGGCGAAGGGCTGGGAGAAGTTCACCGACGCGGTGATCAAGGCGGTGAGCGAGCGCGAGGAGCCGGTGGTCTTCGTGCTGTGGGGCAACTACGCGAAGAAGAAGCTGCCGCTCATCGACACCACCAAGCACGTGGTGGTGCAGGGCGCGCACCCGTCCCCGCTGTCCGCCAAGCTGTTCTTCGGCAGCCGTCCGTTCTCGCAGATCAACGCCGCGCTGGACGAGTTCGGCGCCGACGCCATCGACTGGCGGATCCCGAACCTCCCGAAGGACTGATCCGGCCGGCACACCGGCCGGCCGGGCGGACGGGCCCGGGACCCGTCCGTTCGTGGCCATCCGCCGTTCACCGCGGGTGGCCACCGGGCTGCGGCCGGTGTGCTTAGCTGGTGCCCGACCGGGTCGCCGGACCCGGCCTGGGGAGGGGCGTACGTGCGCCGGGTTGGGCGGATATCGGGTGTCCGGTGGGCCGTGGGGGCGGCTCTGACGGGCTTGTTGGCGGGTGCGGCGGGCTGCGGCGGGTCGGGACCGGGGGGCGGTCCGGAGGCTTCGGGGGCGCCACCGAACTCCGCCGCGCAGACGTCCGCACCAGCGCCCGCGCCGACGTCCGGGCAAGCCGACGGCGGTCTCGCCCAGCTCCCGAACCAGGCGTTCTACGTCTCCGACCAGACCTCCGCAGCCCGCCAGTTGGCCGCCCTGCGCGGCCAGGGCCGGACGGCGGAGGCGGCGGACCTGCTGCGGATCGCCGCGCAGCCGTCCTCGCAGTGGCTCGGCGAGCAGAACGCCCGGAGCATCGTCGAGCAGGTGAGCCGCCGCGCGGCCGAGGCCGACCGGACGCCGGTCTTCGTCGCCTACAACATCCCGCACCGCGACTGCGGCCAGTACTCGGCCGGCGGTGCCGCCGACGTCGCGTCCTACCGGGCCTGGATCAGCGGCATCGCGGAGGCGATCGGCGACCGCAAGGCGTGGGTGGTCGTGGAGCCGGACGCCGTGGCCCACACCCTGGACACGTGCGGCGTGAAAGGCGACCTCGCCGCTGAGCGGTACGGCCTGCTCGCCTTCGCCGTCCAGGAGTTGAAGAAGCGTCCGCAGGTGCGGGTCTACCTGGACGCGGGCAATCCGGGCTGGTCGCAGGACCCTTCGGCGATGGCCGACGCCCTGCGCAAGTCCGGGATCGCCGCCGCGGACGGCTTCGCGGTGAACGTCTCCAACTTCTACGGCACCGACCGCGACGCGGCGTACGGCGGGCAGCTGTCGGCCGCGCTGGGCGGGAAGCACTTCGTTATCGACACCAGCCGCAACGGCAACGGCCCGCTGGGCGCCGACTCCTGGTGCAACCCGCCCGGCCGCGCGCTCGGCGAGCCGCCGACCGCCGAGACCGGCCGGCCCGGGGTGGACGCCTACCTGTGGATCAAGAACCCGGGGGAGTCCGACGGCGAGTGCGGCCGCGGCGAGCCCCGGGCGGGCGAGTTCTGG
Source organism: Kitasatospora sp. NPDC093558 (assembly GCF_040683475.1). NCBI lineage: Bacteria > Bacillati > Actinomycetota > Actinomycetes > Kitasatosporales > Streptomycetaceae > Kitasatospora > Kitasatospora sp. NPDC093558. Next base: position 9,332 of record NZ_JBFBDY010000021.1, read on the forward strand.
CTGCCGTACGCGCTGGGGCTGGCGAAGGCGGCCCGCTGACCCCCGTTTTCGGGCCGCCTTCCCGTATGTCCTGTTGGTCCGTCAGCCCGTCACCTGGATCCAGCGCGCGACGGACGGGGTGCCGGCGGCGTCCGTCAGGAACAGCATGTACCAGCCGGGCGGCAGCAGGTTGGCGTTGCCCGGCAGGGTGAGCGTGACGCCGTCCGCCGTGCGCCCGGTGATGTCCAGGGCCACCGAGCGCTGCTCCACGTCCGTCACGTGGGTGACCGAACTGGGCCGGATCAGCTTGGCCGTGGCGACGGCGTCCGGCCGCGCCGCGCCGACGGTGACGGTGCTGCCGAGCTTGGCACTCTCGGGCGCGGCGGTGACCTGCGGGCGGTCGCCGTGGTACAGGTACGCCGGGGTGTAGAGCTCGATCCGCTGCTCGAAGCCGCCGGGCGTGGTGTTGGCGTCGTCGGCGAAGAGCGGGTTGGAGCCGAGCACGGCGACCCGGCCGTCGGGCAGCAGCAGGGCCTCGGAGTGGTAGTCGCGGCCGACGGTCGGCTCGGCGGCCGCGGTGAAGGTGTTGGTGCCGGGGTGGTAGACCTGCGCCTTGAGCAGGTCGCTACCGCTCTTGCCGCGGTAGCCGCTGGAGCCGCCGGTGGTGAAGACGGTGTCGTCCGGCAGGATCACGCTGTTGAGGTACCGGGTGCCGCCGGCGGGCAGGTCCGGGCCCGGGGTGAAGGCGGGCTTCGGGGCGGAGAGGTCGGCGATGTCCGTACGGGCGCTGGACAGCGGTGATTCGCCGACGCCCCCGCCGCCGAGCACCATGACCTTCTGCGCCTGCGCGGGCGGCAGCAGCACCGAGGAGGAGGTCTCGGTGAGGTCGGGATCGCGCAGGCCCGGGACGGGCTGGAAGCTGTTGTTCGCCAGGTCCCACAGGCCCGGCTCGCGGCCCTTGTCGGCGGGGCCGTAGCCGGCGTTGGAACCGGAGTAGAAGAGCTTGCCGGAGGCGGTCAGGAAGAGCGACGGGTAGGTGGGGAAGTAGCGGTCGGGGGCCTTGGCCCAGGTCTTGGCCTTGGGGTCGTAGATCTCGTTGTCGTTGCCGTTGAGGATCTGGCCGGAGTCGTCGAGGCCGGACACGGTGACCACCCGGCCGTCGCCGAGCCCGGTGAGGGTCGGGTACCACCGGGCGTGGGTCATGTCGGTGACCTGCTCGTACAGTTCGGTGTCCGGATTGAACTCGAACGCCGCTCGGATGCCCTGGTATTCCTGCTTCTCCAAAGTCATCTTGTCGTTCATGCCGTACAGGTTGTGGGCGTCGACGCCGGTCAGGCCCTTGATCCGGTACTGTGCCCGGGCGTCGGTGACGAAGTCCTTGCCCTCCCCGACGGCCTCGACGAACACGTGCTGCTCGCTGGCCGTCACGACGGTCCCGGTGCCCGAGCCGGTCTTCACCGCGGCCGGGACGGTCACGTCGGCGGTGGAGGCGTACTCGCGGCCGTTCGGGGCGACGAACACGGTGCCCTTGGGGAACGTGCGGGCGCGCTCGGGGCTCTCGTTGCGCACGCGCATGGTGCCGGCGGCCTTCTTCACGGCGCCGTCGAGCTTCTCGTAGCGCTGGGTGCCGCCGGCGACCAGCAGCCGGCCGTCGGGCAGCGAGGTGTGGCCGCCGCAGAACATGTCGTCCGGGGTGGGTACGAGCTTGTACGTGTTCTTCGCCGGGTCCCACAGGAGGCTCTTGAACGTGCCCGCGTCGAAGGCCTTCTCGTCGTTGCCGGAGCCGGCCACGATCAGGACCTTGCCGGTGCGCAGGAGCGTGGCGTGGACGGCGTTGACCCGGAACTCGGCGGGCAGCGTGAGGGTCTGCCAGTGGCCGTGCTCCGCCTTGTACTCGGGGCGGTTGATCACGTACTGGTGGTACTGGTCGGAGGCGAAGCCGAGGACGGCCGGCGCGTTCATCCCGGCCACGGTCAGGGCGACCGTGCTGCCGAGGGCGAACCGCTTGGTCCGGCCGGCGTTGTGGATCTTCACGATGATGGGTCCCCTCGTGGGCCGGCTCGACGAGTGGCTGGCTCGACGAGTGCTTGCTCAGCGGGTGGTTGCTCGGCGGGTGTTGCTCAATGGGTGGAGGAGGGCTCGGCCTGCCGGGGCTGCGGCGGCCTCCTGAGTTCGAGCGTGGGCTGGTCGAGCCCCGAGTGGTCCTGCGACTCCCGGTCGAGCGCGGCGGGGTCGAGCAGGACCGGCCGCCGCAGCTGGACGGTGGGCTGGTCCACCCGGACGGCGGTGGCCGAGGGGCCGCCCCCGGTCACGGTGAGCGTGGCCGTGGGCCTGGCCCGCCGGCGGCGGACGGTGTCGGCGACGGTCACCAGCAGCGGCAGCATCGTCAGGACGAGGGCGATGAACGCCCAGGTGCGCATCGCCGCGTGGTCGTGGCCGGTGAAGAAGGACGTGACGATGGCGGCCGCGAACACCACCGTCCAGAACAGGTGCAGCCGGAAGGTGGAGAGCCGGTCCGGGCTGGCCGAGCCGCCCTTCGGCGTGACGACGAAGCGGCTGCGCAGCCGAAGCACGGCCTGGACCAGCGAGGCCGCGTAGACCGGCCCGGAGAGCGCCGACATCACCATGCCCGCGACCCCGGAGGAGCCGGCCGGCTCGTGCGGGCTCACGTTGTGCTTGCGGTTCCAGGTGTAGAGGAGGAGCTGGAGCGCGGCGGCGTCGCTGTAGAGCATCATCCAGATCTCCGAGGAGACGTGGACGCCGGACGCCCCGAAGACGAGGTAGAGCACGCTGGAGACCGCCCCGAGCAGCCAGGTCAGCGCCGCCATCGGGTAGAAGCACACCATCAGGGAGTAGTTGAGCAGCCGCCCGGGGGAGAGCTTCCACATCACCCGCCAGTACTGGGTGAGGAGGGTCTCGTACGTCCCGCGGCTCCAGCGGAGTTGCTGGGAGAAGAAGTCGGTCCAGGAGGAAGGGCCTTCGCCGACCGCCAGGACGTCCGGCGTGTAGACGGACTTCCAGCGCGCGCCGGTCTCGGGGTTCCGGCTGCGGTGGAACTCCAGGCCCGTTGCCATATCCTCCGTGATGGAGTCGTACAACCCGCCGATCGACTGGAGTGCGCCGATTCGCACGGCGTTGTTCGTGCCGACGAACATCGGTGCGCCGTAGCGGTTTCCGGCGCGCTGGATCAGCGCGTGGAAGAGGTACTGCTGGCTCTCGGAGAATTTGGTGACCGACGAGCCCGAGCTGCGGTAGTTCCCGTACACCTGGGGGCCGACGACGAATGCCACGTCGGGGTCGCGGAAGTAGCCGAGCATGCGCTCGCAGAAGTCCGGCAGCGGGACGTGGTCGGTGTCGACCGACACCCAGAAGTCGTAGTCGTCGCCGTGCGCCTGGAGCCAGGCGTTGTAGTTGCCGTGCTTGGTCTTGGCGCGAAAACGGCCCTCGGGCCGGTTCCAGTGCGGCCGGCCGAAGCGGCTGAAGTGGCGGACGCCCAGCTCGGCGCAGAGCGCGCGCATCGCAGGATCGTTTCCCTCGTCCAACAGCCAGACGTCGTAAGGGCCTTCGTGCCGCACGGCGACCGCGGCGGTGAGCGTGGCCCGGACCATCTCCGGGGGCTCCTTGCCCGGCACACAGGTGGTGAGGAAGGCGACCCGGGTGCCGCGCTCGGGCGTGACCGGGACGGGGTCGCGGGCGACGAGGGTGGCGTGGGCGTTGGAGACGACGTTGACCAGCCGGAACACCTCGACGACGGCGATGATCCCGATCATCACCTTGTCGGCGGTCAGCAGCCACGCGTCCGTCTCGCCGGGGCGCTCGGGCCAGTGCTCCGGAAGTAACAGCCAGACCAGCAGCACCGCTTCCACCAGCGGGGCGGCCATCAGCAGCAGGGCGGCGCGGATCCGGTGCGGCTCGCGGCGCAGCAGGCTGCGGTACTGGACGCGGTACGGCTCGGCGCCGGCGCTCGGTTTGCCCGTGGTCTTGCTGCCGATGCCGGTGCTGGTGCTGGTGCTGGTGCCGGGCTCCGGGTTTGGCTCGGGGTTGGTGCCGGGCTCCGGGGCGGGCTCGGGGCCGGTGCCGGGCTTGGGGTGTATTCGGGTGTCGGTCCAGGCGTCGGTTTCGTAGACCCCGTCGCCGGGGTCGAGGGCAGGGCCGGCGAGTCGGCTGAAGTGGGCGTAGTCGTACGGGGCTTCGGGGACCGGGACGTCGGCCAAGGCATCGTCGATCCGTGTGCTGCTGCCGCCGTCGTTGCTGTTGCCGTCGGCCGTCTGGGCGTTGTTCCGCCGCGAGAACGGCAAGGTCATGGGTGCTCCCCCCGGAGTGGTGCGTCGACTGGCTACGCCGCCGCTTCGGAGCCGCCCGGGGCAGAACACCGCCCGGTGAACTGCGGTGGTTCAGGCAGTTTCCGGGCTATTCGTCACATAAACCGTGAGCAATCAATTCTATTGTGTGACTACAAGGCGTGTAACTGCGCGACCGGCTTCGAATGCGGGATCCCGGAGCACTTCCCAGCTTCCCCTCCGGGTGCGCGGGATCCTTGGCGTGCTCAACTCTCCCGGAGGGTCACGGTGATCGCAACCGATCCGAGGAATGATCAGCGTGCAAGCGTGAAGATACTACGGTTCCAAGCCAAATCGGCATGCGAGGGTGGTATTGACGCGGATTTAACGCGTCCGGCACATCGCGCCCCCGGGGCATCGAATGGATGGACGAATGGCGGACCTCGGGACGATGCCCGCCATTCACCATCTCCGTTGGTCAGCAAGCAACTTGATGGTTCGTCAGCAATGGCGCTCCCGTCGCGGAGCGTACCTCCGCGAGGGTCTTCCCGGGTGCCGTCTCCACGAGGCGCAGCCCCTCCGGCGTCACGTCCAGGACCGCCAGGTCGGTGACGATCCTGTCCACGACTCCCCGGCCGGTGGCGGGTAGCGTGAGCTCCTCGACGATCTTCGGCGAGCCGTCCTTGGCCGTGTGCTCCATGACGACGATCAGCCGCCGGGCCCCGTGCACGAGGTCCATCGCACCGCCCATGCCCTTGACCATCTTCCCGGGGATCATCCAGTTGGCGAGGTCGCCGGCCGCCGACACCTGCATCGCGCCGAGCACCGAGACGTCGATCCGACCGGCCCGGATCATGCCGAAGGAGAAGGCCGAATCGAAGTACGAGGCTCCGGCGGCGACCGTCACGGTCTCCTTGCCCGCGTTGATCAGATCGGCGTGCTCGGCGCCCTCGACCGGGTACGGGCCCACGCCCAGGATGCCGTTCTCCGAGTGCAGCACCACCTCCACGCCGGGAGGGAGGTGGTTGGGGATCAGGGTGGGCAGGCCGATGCCCAGGTTCACGTACTGTCCGTCGCGCAACTCCCGTGCGGCGCGGGCAGCGAGGGCGTTCCGGGGATCGAGCGGGGTCGCGGTGCTCATCGGCTCAGGCCTGCTCTCGTGTGGGTGTGGCTGTGGCTGTGGCGGCGGTGGCGATGTGGGTGGTGGTAGGGGCGGTGGGCGCCGCGCGGACGGTTCGGCGCTCGATGCGGCGATCGGTGGGGTCCGCGGCCACCACTCGGTCGACGTACACGCCGGGGAGGTGCACGGCGTCCGGGTCCAGCGTGCCCGGCTCGACGATCCGGTCGGCCTCGACCAGGGTGACCCGCCCCGCCGCCGCGCAGAGCGGGTTGAAGTTGCGGGCGGCCGCGTGGAAGACGCAGTTGCCGTGCCGGTCCGCCACCTCGGCCCGGACGAGCGCGAAGTCGGCCGTGATCGCCTCCTCCAGCAGGTACCGCCGCCCGCCGAACTCCCGGACCTCCTTGGCTGGGGAGGCGAGAGCGACCGTGCCGTCCGCCGCGTACCGCCAGGGCAGCCCGCCCTCCTCGACCTGCGTGCCGACGCCCGCCGGGGTGTAGAACGCGGGGATGCCCGACCCGCCGGCCCGCAGCCGTTCGGCGAGCGTGCCCTGGGGGGTCAGCTCCACCTCCAGCTCGCCGCTGAGGTACTGCCGGGCGAACTCCTTGTTCTCGCCGACGTAGGAGGACGTCATCCGTGCGATCCGGCCCGCCCGCAGCAACAGGCCCAGCCCCCAGTCGTCCACCCCGCAGTTGTTGGAGACCACGCGCAGCCCGGTGGGACCGGCGTCCACCAGGGCGCCGATCAACGTGCTGGGGATGCCGCACAGGCCGAAGCCGCCGACGGCCAGCACCGCACCGTCGGGGATGTCCCCGACCGCATCGGCGGGGGAGTCCAGGACCTTGTCCAAGGGATCACCTCGTGAGGGAAGTCGTGAGTGGTCGTGAGTGGTCGTGAGTGGTCGTGAGTGGTCGTGAGTGAAGGAGCGCCGGCTCCACCACCGTGACCGGCCCCGCGCGGTCGCGACCATGGCGGCCGTCGCCATGCCCGGGCGCGGATCCGTGGCGCGAGGGCACACCATGGCCCTCGCGCGGCCCACGACGCCCGGCGGTATGGCGGCCGCAGCCACATCACGGCGGGTCGATACGTCCTCCGGGCACATGTCGCCGGTCCCACGGCACACCTACGGTTCCGGCATCCACCCGCCGCACCCCCCAGGAGTCGGTCACCATGCGCAGCTCGACAGCCCCCACCAGGACCGCGGCCGGCCGGGCCCCGACCGGCGGACCGGCGCGGCGGCTCGCCGCGGTCGCGGCCTGCGTCCTGCTCGCCGCGGGCTGCGCCAAGGCCGGCACCGCCGGGACGGGTGCGGCGGACGGCGGCGGTGCGAAGAGCCCGGTCAAGGTCGGCCTGGTGTACTCCAAGACCGGACCGCTGGCCGCCTACGGCAAGCAGTACCTGGAGGGCTTCAAGGCCGGCCTGGACTACGCGACCAAGGGCAACGGCGCGGTCGACGGACACCGGATCGAGGTCGAGGAGCAGGACGACGCGGGTGACCCGGCCAAGGCGGTGTCCGCCGCCAAGGACCTGATCGGCAAGGGGCACAAGATCCTCGTGGGCTCCACCGCCTCGGGCGTCGCCCTCCAGGTCGGCCCGATCGCGGCCCAGAACAAGGTGCTCTTCATCAGCGGCCCGGCCGCCGCCGACAAGGTCACCGGCCTGAACAAGTACACCTTCCGCTCCGGCCGCCAGACCTACCAGGACATCCGCACTGCGGCCTCGTTCATCGGCGACGCCAAGGGCCGCAAGGTCACCGTGCTCGCCCAGGACAACGCCTTCGGGCAGGCCAACGTGGCCGCCGTCAAGGACGTGCTGGGCGCCCAGGGCGCGACGGTCGAGCAGGTGCTCGCCCCGCCGAGTGCCACCGACCTCATCCCCTTCGCCACCCAGGCCAAGACCGCCAGGCCCGACCTGCTCTTCGTCGCCTGGGCCGGCGACACCGCGTCGGCCCTGTGGACGGCGCTCAACCAGCAGGACGTGTTCTCCGGGACCAAGGTCGTCACCGGCCTCGACCTGGCCGCCTCCTACCCGCTGTTCGGCGCGGCCGGCGAGCGAATCTCCTTTCTGAACCACTACTTCGCCGGCGCCGCGGGCACCCCGGTGGAGAAGGCCATGGACCAGGCCGTCACGGCCGCCGGCGGCAGGACCGACATCTTCACCCCCGACGGCTTCACCGCCGCGCAGATGCTCGTCCACGCCGTCGAGGCCAACCACGGTTCCGCCGACGACACTTCGGTCCTGGTGAAGGCCCTGGAGGGCTGGAGCTTCGACGGGGTCAAGGGCCGGATCACCGTCCGCGCCGAGGACCACGCCCTGCTCCAGCCGATGTTCCAGGTCCGGCTGACCGGCACCGGCGCCGATGCCAAGCCCTCCGTGGCGAAGACCCTCACCGCGGACGAGGTCGCGCCCCCGGTCGTCCCGATGGCGGGCTGATCCCGATGCCCGCTGCTGCCCTACGTGCTTCCACCCTGCCCGCGACCACCTCCGTTCTGTGCCTGGACGGACTCGGCTGGTCCGTCCGCGGTGTCCCCATCGTCGAGGACGTCTCCTTCTCCGTCGCCGAGGGCGAGTTCATCGCCTTCATCGGCCCCAACGGCGCCGGCAAGACCTCCTTGTTCAACTTGATCTCCGGCATCTACCCGGCGAGCCACGGCCGCCTTCTCCTCGACGGCATCGACGTGACGGCGGAGCCCGTGCATGCCCGGGCCCGCCGCGGACTCGGCCGCACCTTCCAAACCTCCTCTCTCTGGCCGGGCATGACCGTCGCCGACCACGTCCGTCTCGCCGCCCAGGCGGCCGCCGGACCGGCCGCCTCCTGCCGCCTCTGGCGCCGCGCCGACCGCTTCACCGACCAGGTGGACGAGACCCTCCAGCGCACCGAACTCGCCGACCGGGCCGACACCGTGGCGGGCGCGCTCTCCCACGGAGAGAAGCGCAAGCTCGAACTGGCCGTCCTGCTGGTCTCCGACCCCCGGCTGATCCTGTTGGACGAGCCGATGGCCGGCGTCAGCGCCGAGGAGGTGCCCGCCCTCACCGCCCTGATCCGCTCGGTGCACCGGGACCTCGGCCGGACCGTCCTGATGGTCGAGCACCACATGGACGTCCTGCTCGGCCTCGCCGACCGCCTCGCGGTGATGCACCACGGCACGCTGCTCGCCCTGGACACCCCGCAGGCCGTGATGGCCGACCCCACCGTCCAACAGGCCTACCTGGGCGAGGCGTTGTGACCGACTCTCCTCCTCTCCTCTCGGTCCGCGATCTGCGCGTGGTCATCAACGGGCTGCACATCCTGCACGGCGTCGACCTCGACGTCGCCCCGGCCGGGGTCACCGCCCTCCTCGGCCGCAACGGCGCCGGCAAGACCACCACCGTCAAGGCCGTCATGGGCCTGGTGCCCCGAACGGGCAGCATCCTCTTCTCCGATAGGGACATCTCCTCCCTGCCGACGCATCTGGTGGTTCGCCTCGGCATCGGCTACGCCCCCGAGGACCGGGGGATCTTCGTCGGCCTGACGGTTGCCGAGAACCTCCGCCTCGCCGAGCGCGCCGGCACCGGAGGCGAACCGGACTACGCCCTCGTCCACGAGCTCTTCCCCGAACTCCGGAAGCGGGCCGACCAGTTGGCCGGGACCCTCTCCGGTGGCCAGCAGCAGATGGTGGCGATCGGCCGGACGCTTCTCAACCGAAACCGGCTGATCATCGCCGACGAGCCCACCAAGGGCCTGGCCCCCAAGGTCGTCGCCGAGGTGGCCGACGTGCTGGCCCGCGCGGCCGAGGCCGTGCCCGTCCTCCTGGTCGAGCAGAACCTCGCCCTCGTGCGCCGGCTCGCCGGCACCTGCGTCGTCCTGGCCGACGGCCGCACCGCCCACCAGGGCGACACCGCCGCGCTGTTGGCCGACGAGGACGCCGCTCGTCGCCTGCTCGGCGTCGGCACTCGCCCGCCGGCCGCAGCAAGCCCAGGCCCGGCTGGCCCAGGCCCGGCAGGCCCGGGCCCCGGAGGCCCAGCCGGGGGCACCCAGCGCCGGGGAGCCCCGGCGATCCCTGCCATCACCACGGAGGTGAAGCCCTGATGGACACCATCGTTCTCCTCTCCTGTACTGGACTCGGTCTCGGTGCGCTGTACTTCCTGATCGCCTCCGGTCTGTCGTTGATCTTCGGCTTGATGGATGTGCTCAACTTCGCCCACGGCGCCCTGCTCTCGATCGGCGCCTACGCCACCTGGTGGGCCGGCACCGAGGCCGGCCTCTCCTTCTGGCTCGCGGTGCCCTTCGGCACCCTCGTCGGGACGGCTGCCGCCGTCCTGCTGGAGTTCTCCCTGATCCGGCCGCTCTACAGCCGGCCGCGGGACCAGATCCTTGCCACCGTCGGGGTCGGGCTCGCCGTCCCCGCCCTCCTGATGGGGGTGTGGGGCGCGGACGCCCGCCCCTTCCCCCAGCCCGCAGTCCTCGCAGGCACCTGGCACGTGCTCGGTGCGACCGTCCCGGTCAACCGCTTCGTGCTCGTGGCCGCCGCCGTGCTGCTGTTGCTCGCTCTTCGGTTGTTCCTCGCCCGCACCCGGTACGGGCTGATCGTCCGGGCCGGCGTCGAGGACCGGGCGATGGTCACGGCGCTCGGCATCGACGTCCGCAGGGCGTTCACCCTCGTCTTCGCCATCGGCGGGGCCGCCGCCGCGCTTGGCGGGGCTCTCGGCGGTTTCTACTTCGGCTCGGTCACCCCGGGCCAGGGGACCGGTCTGCTCGTCTTCGCGTTCGTCGTCGTCGTGATGGGCGGCCTGGGTTCCGTCACCGGCGCCGCCGTCGCCTCGGCGGGCGTCGGCCTCGTCCAGCAGTTCGCCAACTACTACACCGGGGCGGGGCTCGGCGACCTCTCCGTCGTCGTCCTGCTCGCCGTCCTGCTCCTCGTCCGACCCCGTGGACTCACCGGGAGGCTCGCGTGAACGCCGAAACGCCGATCACGAGCACCGGTGGCCCGACGACCGACCGAACCGCCGCCACTCCGCCAGGGGGGACTGACACCAGCCCTGCCGGGACCACCATGTCAGCAGAGGGGACTGACACCAGCTCCGCCGACACCGACACTGTGGCAGGGGGGACTGACACCGGCCCCGCCGTGACCACATCCGACCACAAGAGCGAGCCGCGCGGTATCCCTCGAACAGGTGATTCAGTCACTAATCGCTCGACAGCGGTGCACAGAGCGCTACGCTGGTGGCCGATCGCTCTGCTGATCTCGCTCCTTGTCGCCCCATATAGTGCGCTTCCCGTCCCGGGACTGCTCGACGGCCCGCTCGGCAGCCCGGGAAGTCTCCAACTCATCGCCCTGTGCCTGGTCTACGGGGCCCTCGCCACCGGGTACGACCTCCTGCTCGGCCGGACCGGACTGCTCTCCTTCGGCCACGCGCTCTACTTCGCCACCGGCCTGTACGCCACCGACCTCGGAATGCTGGAGCTGGACCTGCCGTTCGCCGCCGCCGCGGTGTTCGGCGTGGCCTGCAGCGTCGTGCTGGCCCTGCTCCTCGGCTCGGTCAGCCTCCGCGTCACCGGCATCGGATTCTCCATGGTCACCCTCGCCTTCGCCCAGGCCGGCTCGATCCTTGTCCAGCGCAACCCCGGTGGCATCACGGGCGGTGAGGAGGGCCGCTCCGCGCCGGCCGGCCACCTGCCCGCCGGCCTCCTCGGGATCGAGAACACCGCCAATCTCTACTGGATCGCCGTCGGCTACCTGGTGCTGACGCTGGCCGTCGTCCACCGCGCCGTCAACTCGCCGACGGGCCGCGTCTGGCAGGGCATCAAGGAGAACGAGCGCCGGGTCGAGGTGCTCGGACTGCGGCCCTACGGCTACAAGTTGGCCGCCTTCGTGCTGGCCGGCGGGCTCGCCGGCGCGGGCGGGGTGGTCTACCTGCTGCTGACCGGCGGCGCCACCCCGCAGGCCACCACCTCGGACGCCACCCTCGCACTGTTGGTCATGGTGGTCCTCGGCGGATCCGGCACCCGCTGGGGCCCGTTGCTCGGCGGTGTGCTCTACACCTGGGCCGGGCACCGGCTCGGCGACCTCGCCAACTCGGCGACGATCGCGGACCTCCCCGCGGTCCTGCGCGTCCCGCTCTCCCAACCGCTTTTCCTGCTCGGCGCGTTGTTCGTCGCGGTGGTCTACCTGTTGCCCGGCGGATTGGCCGGGCTGCCCGCCCGTATCCGCGCCGCCCGATCCGCCCGTGCGGTCCGTACACCGGGCGGCGTCCATACCGCCCGTCCCACCGGAGGTAGTCCCGCGTGAGCCAGTCGTCGCTGCACCCCGAGGAGTTGGCCGTCCCCGTGCCGGGCGGCGAGCTGTCCGTCCTGCGCTGGCCCGCCGCGAACCCGCAAGCGCCCACCGTCGTGGCGGTGCACGGCATCACCGCCAACGGCCTCGCCTGGCACGAGGTCGCCCGTCGACTGGCCGGGCGGGTCACCCTGCTCGCCCCCGACCTGCGGGGTCGCGCCGGCAGTCGCACACTCGCCGGGCCGTACGGCCTGGCACGTCACGCCGATGACGTGGCCGCGCTGATCACGGCCTTCGGGCTCGGGCCGGCCACCGTCGTCGGGCACTCGATGGGTGCCTGGGTCACCGCACTGGCGGCCGTGCGGCATCCCCGACTCGTCGGCCGGGTCCTGCTCGTGGACGGTGCGCTGACCTTCCCGCTACCCGCCGGCGTCCGCGAGGAGGACGCTCTCGCCGCCGTGCTCGGCCCGGCGCTGGACCGGCTGTCGATGACCTTTCCGGACCGGGACGCCTACCGGGCGTTCTGGCGGAAGCATCCGGCCATCGGCTCCGGCTGGTCGGAAGGGATCGACGCCTACACCCAGCGCGACCTGATCGGCACCGAGCCCGAACTGCGCTCCTCCTGCGTGCTGGAGGCCGTGCAGACCGACGGCGCCCAGGTGCTGCTGGACGCCGACGCGGCCGGCGCCGTGCACCGCCTGTCCTGTCCGGCCGAACTGCTGTGGGCGGAACGCGGCCTGTTCGACGAACCGCAGGGCCTCTACGACACCGAGCGGATCACCCGGTCCGGGCTGGACCGGGGACGGGTGCCGGCCTCGCCCGTACCGGACACCAACCACTACTCGATCCTCTGGTCGGCGGACGGCGCCGGGGCCATCGCGAGCCGCCTGACCGGCGAGCGCGCCTAGCGTCCGTCGCCCGTACTCACCGTCCGCCCGGCGCGGCCCTCAGCCGGCCGCGCCCAGGAAGGTCTCCCACCCGCCGGCGGGCGCCTGGCCGACGTTGAGCGTGCGCAGCTTGCGCAGGGTGGACTGGTCCTGCACCTCCAGCCACTCGACGAGCTGCTTGAAGGAGACCAGCCGCACCTCGGGCTTGCCGGCGATGGCCTTGAGCGTCTCCTCGACGGCGTCCATGTAGATGCCGCCGTTCCACTGCTCGAAGTGGTTGCCGATGAAGAACGGCGCCCGGTTGCTGTTGTAGGCGCGGTCGAAGCCGGCCAGGTAGGAGTCCCGGGCCTGGTTGCGCCAGTCGCCGTACTTGGACGGGTCGCCCTTGGTGCTGCCGCTGGACTGGTTGGCCAGGATGTTGTAGTCCATCGAGAGGACCTGGAAGGTGTGCCCCGGGAAGGGGATGGACTGCAGCGGGAAGTCCCAGACCTTGCCGTCCTGCACCTTCTGCGGCCATATCTGCAGCCCGCCCGCAGAGCTCGCGTCGTACTTCCAGCCCATCTTCGCGGCCGTCGGCAGCAGCGCCTTCTGCCCCTCCAGGCACGGGGTCCGGCCGCCGATGAGCTCCTTCTTGTAGTCGAAGGGCAGCGGGTCGACGTCGGTGAAGCCGGTGTTGGTCCGCCACTGGGTGACGAAGCCGATCGCCTGGTCGATCTCGCTCTGCCAGTCGTCGGGGGTCCACATGTTGACCCCGTTCTTGTCCGGACGGCTGGAGCAGAAGTGCCCGTTGAAGTGGGTGCCGATCTCGTGCCCGGCCATCCAGGCCTGGCTGACGAGCTTGAGAGTGCTCTTGACCGCGCCGTCCGACAGGTACGGGATGTCGGAGGCGCCGACCGAGTGCTTCGGCGGGTGGTACAGGCTGGACTTGCCCTTCGGCAGCGCGTAGATGCCGGAGAGGAAGAAGGTCATCGTGGCCTTGTACTGCTCGGCCAGCTTGAGGAAACGGGGGAACTGGCCGTCGTCGGTGCCGCCCGCGCCGTCCCAGGAGAAGACGACGAACTGCGGCGGACGCTCGCCGGGCTTGAGCTTCTCGGGCTGGGGCTGGTTCGGCTGCGGCCCGGTGTCCGCGTTGGAACCGTCACCGATCGGCGTGCCCTTGGGCACCACGGCCTGGGTCGGATCGGTGGTGCCGGTCGGGACGGGGGCGGCGCCGCCCGTGGACGTCGAGGGGGAGGCCGGTCCCGAGCCGGACCCGCTGCTGGAACAGGCCGCGACCGCTCCGAGGGCCGCGGTCGCTGCGGTGGCACTGAGCACGGTCCTGCGCGAGATGCTGGTCATGGTCTCCCCTGGTGCCGACGGCCGGTGGTGCGGGCGGCGCTGGGCCATACCGGTCAAATCGGGCAATTGATGAGTATTCCGCCGTTAGCATGTCATGCGGACCGGAGGGCGATCAAAGGCCGTCCGGGCCCGACGTGGTTCAACACGCCGGTGGCACCCGGCTGGGCTGCGGAAATCCGGGTTCTGTTGCGGTCCTGTGACGCTTCGCGGCCAACTGCTCGGTCGGGCAGTACCGTACCGCCGCGGGACCGGGGTCCGTCAGAGTGCGGCGAGTCGCCGATTGCGGCGAACTATTCGTGCTATCGCGGTGCTCACCACGGTCGCCGCCGTGCAGGAGACGGCCAGGCTGAGCCAAGCGGTGTCGAACCAGTGGCTGTTCAGCCAGCCCAGCGTCACGATATAGGCCGCCCACACCAGCGCTGCCAGCGCCGACCAGTGCAGGAAGCGGTGCGGATGGGCGGGCGAGTGCCCGATGGCCAGATCGAGGACAGTCCGCCCCGCCGGCACGAACCGGGCGATCACCACCATCGCGGCGGCGGCCCCGCGCGGCCGTTCGATCAGGGCCTGCTGCACCCGGAAGACGCTCGCCGCGAGCTTCGGGCGTCGTGCCAGCCGCCGCTGGAGCAGTGGGGTGCCGCGCCGGGCGAGGTGCAGCAGCAGGAGATCGCCCAGGAAGGAGGACACCGCCACGCCCAGGCCGAGCAGCACCGGGGCGCCGTCGATCTGCGCCGTCTTGAGCACGGCCAGGATCACGAGCGTGCCGCTCGGAATGAAGGGGAGGAGGGCGTCGCCGAGTACGGCGCAGAGCGCCAGGGCACAGATCCACGAGGATCCGATCGCCGCCACGAAGTTCAAGGCCCGTACTCCCTCCACGCCGCCCGGGGGAGCAGGTGGCTGCTGGGGTCAACGCTAGCGCCTCGACTTTTCATGCCATGAAGCACCCCGGGTATGCGCGGGATCACAGCCAGGGAACGAAGTCGCTGCGGTCGGCGGCGCCTGCGGCCGGGGTGATCCACGCCACATTCCATATGGAAGCCGCACATGGAACGAGCCCCCGGAGCGGGGTTACCACTCCGAGGGCTCGCATGGATCGTCCGGAACTGGTCCAGCCCGGCGATCTTGTCAACGGGAGTGAGGGGCTTCCCATCGATGCCCTCGCTCCTGATCACCAGCCTGCCGGACTCCGGCGGTCGACCGCGAGACCTGCGGCTGGCGACTTCCGTCTCTGGCGTGAAGTCGCCACCCGTGTCCGCCCGCTGGCTCTGCGTCAGCCGAACGTCCGGTCGGCGGAAGCTCCGGGGGTGTGCCGCGGGACACCCCGAAAGCGGGGAACAGCGGGAACGGGAAGCTGGTTGACCCCGGTCGGCAGCAACAGAGAGACCGGAAGGGCGAGCGGCATGACCACCGAGGACCAGCAGGAACACGGCACCCAACCGCACGCCCCCGCGATCCGGGGCACCGCCCGCGGCACCGCACCTGCCCCGCTCTCCATCCTCGACCTCGCCACCGTCGGCGCCGGCCACACCCCCGCCGAGGCACTCGCCGCCACCACCGCACTCGCCCAGAACGCCGAACGCTGGGGCTACCACCGCTTCTGGGTCGCCGAGCACCACGGCATGCCCGGTGTCGCCAGCTCCACCCCGGCCGTCCTCCTCGCCCACCTGGGCGCCCACACCACCACGCTGCGGCTCGGCTCCGGCGGGGTCATGCTCCCCAACCACGCCCCGCTGGCCATCGCCGAGCAGTTCGGTCTGCTGGAGGCCCTCCACCCCGGCCGGATCGACCTCGGCCTCGGCCGCGCCCCCGGCACCGACCAGGCCACCGCCCGGGCGCTGCGCCGCGGCCTCGCCGAAGGCGCCGACGACTTCCCGCAGCAACTCGCCGAACTGACCCACTTCCTCGACGGCGATTTCCCGGCCGGCCACCCGTACGCCCGGCTGACCGCCGTCCCCAACGGCGATGCCCGCCCGCCGATCTGGCTGCTCGGCTCCTCGGGCTTCAGCGCCCAGCTCGCCGGCCGCCTCGGCCTGCCCTTCGCCTTCGCGCATCACTTCAGCAGCGCGAACACCCTCCCGGCACTCGACCTCTACCGGGACTCCTTCCGCCCGTCCGCCGTCCTCACCGAGCCCTACGCCCTCATCGGCGTGAGCGCGGTCGCCGCCGACGACGAGGACTCCGCCCGCCGCCTGGCCCGCTCCGCAGCCCTCGGCATGCTCCGGCTGCGCCGTGGCACCCCCGGCCCGATCCCCACGCCGGAGGAGGCCGAGTCCTACCCGTACAGCCCGGTCGAGGCGGACTTCATCGACAACTGGCTGGCCAACGTGGTCCTCGGTGCCCCGGGCGACGTCGCCGATGGCCTGGAGGCCCTGCGCAAGCGGACCGGCGTCGACGAACTGATGATCACCTCCCACATCCACGGCCACGAAGCCCGCCTGCGCTCCTACGGCCGAATCGCCGAGGCCTACGGCCTGACGGCCACCGCCTAAGGCCTCGCCCCGAGGATGGCCCGGGGCGTGCACACGGAAGCGGTGCCGACGCCCGGCCGATCTCGAATGTCTCGACGGGCAGCTGCCGCGACGGGATGGCCTCGAAGCCCCCGGCGTGAGGCCGCTCCCGGATGCGCGCGAGAGTTGGCGGCCTGGTCTCCGGCCGGTGCAGTTGGGCGCGTGCCAACGCGGGATCGCGCCGGCTGCCGGAGGCCGGGCTCCGGCTCCGCGGTGGGCGTCGGAGCCAGGAAACCGGCCGTCGGCCTGGGAGCCGGGGGCCGCGCGGGCGTCGGCGGACAGGCGGCGTTCGGGTATGTGGCGGACATCCTGTCGGCGGATGAGCGCCGGGCGGCGAGGATGGGAATCCCTGCCTGTCGGCCTGTGCGCCGAGGGTGGTGGCGTCGTTCGGCTGGCAGGTTGGGTGGGGCGGCGGGTGCCGGATGCTCGGCGTGGTGGGCCTCGTCGGGGCTGGGCGTTCCCGGTCGGGCGGTAGTGGCCGCCGGGGTGGCTCGGACTTGGTGTGGTGGGCGTCGTCGTGGCCGGGGTCCAGGTGGCGGCCGGGCTCCGCTGGTCAGTGGGGGTCGGGGCGGGACTGGCGGAGTATGGCGGCTACGCGTTCGGCGTCGCCGGGGCGGGCGAAGTACCAGCCTTGGGCGGTGTCGCAGCCGGTGAGGCGGAGGCGTTCGGCTTGGGCGGCGCTCTCGATGCCCTCGGCGGTGACGGTCAGGCCCAGGGTGTGGGCCAGTTGGACCATCGCGCCGACGATCTGTTCGTCGGCGTCGCTGCGGCGGGTGTCGGGGGCCGGGTGGTCGGGGCGGCCGGCCGGGGCCGGGTCGCGGAAGCCCTCGATGAAGGTGCCGTCGAGCTTGAGGACGTGCACCGGTAGGCGGGAGAGGTAGGCGAGGTTGGAGTAGCCGGTGCCGAAGTCGTCGATGGCGATCCGTACGCCCATGTCGGCGAGCGCCTGCAAGGCCTGGAGCGGTCGGCCGCCGGGGCCGAGCAGGGCGCTCTCGGTGATCTCCAGCTGGAGCAGCCGGGCGGGCAGGCCGGTGCGGTCGAGGGCCCGGGCGACGTCGGCGACGATGTCGGAGTCCCAGATCTGCCGGGCGGCCAGGTTGACGCTGACGAAGGTCTCGGTGTCGGGGAACTCGGTGAGCCACTGCCGGGCCTGGCGGCAGGACTCCTCCAGCACCCACTTGCCGAGCGGCACGATCGCGCCGGACTCCTCGGCGAGCGGGATGAAGCGGTCGGGCGAGAGCGTCCCGTAGCGGGGGTGGCGCCAGCGGACGAGGGCTTCGGCGCCGTGCACCGCACCGTCGGCGAGGCCGACCAGCGGCTGGTACTCGATGGTGAACTCGCCGCGCTCCAGGGCCGGGCGCAGTGCGGTGGCGAGGAGCTGGCGGGTCAGCTGATGGGCGCCGCGGTCGGGGTCGTGGAGGGTCCAGCGGGCGCGGCCGTCCGCCTTGGACCAGTAGAGGGTGGCGTCGGCGTCCTTGACCAGGTCGGTCGGGGTGGTCTCGTGCACGGACCGTTCGACGACGCCGATGCTGGCGGTGATCACCAGGCGGTGCCCGGCGATGTCGAAGGGGCGTTCCAGCGTTTCGAGGATGCGGGCGGCCAGGTCGGTGAGCTGTTCGCTGCCCGCGCTGTCGGTGACGAGGAGTGCGAACTCGTCGCCGCCCATCCGGGCCACCATGTGGGCGCCCTGCCCGGTGAAGCCGCTGCGCAGTCGGGTGGCGACGGCGATGAGCAGCTGGTCGCCGATGTGGTGGCCGAGGGTCTCGTTGATCGCGGCGAAGCCGTCGAGGTCGAGGTAACAGACGCCGACGCGGCGCCCGCCCGCGGGGCGGGGGTCGCCGGTGAGGCAGGCGGCGTCGAGGCGTTCGAAGAAGGAGGTCCGGTTGGGGAGCCTGGTCAGCGGGTCGTGGAGGGCCTGGTATTCGAGGCGGTCTCCGAGGCGGCGCTGTTCGGTGATGTCCTCGACCAGGGCCAGGGTGTAGAGGGGGTGGCCGGTGCTGTCCCGGATGAGGGAGACGGTGACCTTGCTCCAGACCGTGCGGCCCGTGCGGTGCCGGAGCTGTTTCTCCACCCGGAACCGGTCGCGTCCGCCGTGAACGAGGGCGGGGAAGAGCCGGTGCGGCATGCCCTCCGGGTCGATGATCTCGTGCAGGTGGGTGCGGACCAGCTCGCCGACGCCGCGGCCGAGCAGGGCGGCGAAGGCCGGGTTGACCTCGATGATCCGGTCGTCCGGGCCGATCAGGGCCATGCCGATGACGGCGTCGCAGAAGGCGGCCCGGAAGCGGGACTCGCTGGCGCGCAGCGCGGCCAGCATCCGGGCGGTCCCGTCCGTCCCGTTCTTCCCGTCCGCCCCGTCCCTCGCGTCCGTCCCGTCGGGCCTGGCCGTGCCGTCGGTCCCGTCGTCCGTCCGGTGGGCGCCGTTGGTCAGGGGCGCGGAGCAGGTGGGGCAGAGGAGCACCTCGGGGACCGCGTCGTGGATCACCTCCGGGGTGCTGCCCCGGGCTTCGTTCCGGCTCGTCGGTCCGTCCTCCAGGACCACCCCCGGGTGGTGAGCGTCGGCCCCCTCGTTCTGGCCCGGCACGGCATGCTCCCGTCCGCTGCTGACGCCTGATGCTGGTCCGGCCGGTCACCCGGGACTGCGGCGGCCGGCTCCGCACTCTGTCGCGGTCCTCGGGGTCGGTCCGGCGCGGGGCGCCCGGCGGGGAACTGCCGCGTGGGGTGGAGACCGCGTGGACACCCGCGTGAAGAACAGGGCGCTGCGGCCGATCATAGGACGCGTCGGCAACGCGCGGTGACCGCCGGCAGGGTGATTCGCCCGCTTTGCGACCAACCGTGGCGGTACATGCAGACGCCCCCGGTACGCCTCACATGACGTGCGCCGGGGGCGTGTGCGCCGAACCAGCGCCCCTTGGCGCTGGTTGCGCGCCGGGAGCGGAAAAGGGGCGGGACCGCCGCCGACCGCGTGGCCGACGGCACCGGACCCGCCGGAGCGTCAGGCCAGCTTGGCGGTCAGGGTGATGGTGGTGCCGGTGAGGGCCTTGCTGACCGGGCAGTTCGCCTTGGCGTCCTCGGCGGCCTTCACGAAACCGGCCTCGTCCAGGCCCGGGACGTCGCCGACCACGGTCAGGTGGATGCCGGTGATGCCGGCGCTGGGCTGGAAGGTGACGTCGGCCTGGGTGTCCAGCTTGGTGGGCGGGGTGCCGGCGCCGGCCAGGCCGCTCGAGAGGGCCATCGAGAAGCACGCGGAGTGAGCGGCGCCGATCAGCTCCTCGGGGCTGGTCTTGCCGTTGGGCTCCTCGGCGCGGGCCGCCCAGGAGACGGGGTACTCGCCGATGCCGGACGAGGCGAAGGTCACCTGCCCCTTGCCCTGGAGCAGGTTGCCTTCCCAGGCGGTGCGGGCGGTGCGGGTCGTAGCCACGATCGGTACCTCCATTACTGAGGAACTGCTGATGCGTCACTTCCGGTCATGCACGCACCAGCCTACGGGCAGCCCGGCTCCGCTCCCGGGCACTTCGGGCACCCGGCGGTGCGGCGGTGCGCGTGCGTGCTGTCCGGATCGTGGACGGTCGGGGGCAATGGAGGGGACCGTGGCCGGGGGCCCTGTTAGATTGGCCCGGGCCCGAGCTCGGCCGCCGTACGGCCGGGTGTCCACCACCAGCCTTTTCCGGGAGCCGCCGCGATGACGGACCACCCCACGACCCCCGACGCCGGACTGCCCGAGGGGGTGGACGACGTCGTGCGGGCCGAGCTGACCAGCCTGCGCGAGAGCATCGACAACATCGACGCCGCGGTGGTCCACATGCTGGCCGAGCGGTTCAAGGCGACCCAGCGGGTCGGCCGGCTCAAGGCCGAGCACAAGCTGCCGCCGGCCGATCCGGCGCGGGAGCGGGACCAGATCAAGCGGCTGCGCGAGCTGGCCGCCGGCGCCAAGCTGGACCCGGTCTTCGCCGAGAAGTTCCTGAACTTCATCATCGCCGAGGTCATCCGCCACCACGAGGCGATCGCCCGCGCCTGACGGTCACCGAAAAGCCCCCCGGTGTCGCGGGGCTCGGCGTCGCGGGGGCGTCAAGGCCATCCGGGCCGTCGAGGGACGTTGGGGCGTCGAGGGTGTCGGGGGCATCGAGGGGCATCGAGGGGCATCGAGGGGCATCGGGGCCGTAGACGGTGTCGGGGGCGGCTAAAGCCCGGATTTCGTGCGGCTCCACGGTTGGCGTAGCGTGCAGGTTTCCCAGCCGGAGAGGTGGAGCAGCGACGATGGCGGTGAACCTGCCCGAAACGCCGAGCGAGGCCGCGGGCCGTGCCGAGAGTTCCGCCGCCCCCGGCGGTCGCGCCGAGGCCCGCCGCCGGGCCCGTGGCGGACGCGCCCGCAAGGCCCGGCGGGCGGGGCGCAGGCCGCGGCCGTGGTGGATCGAGATCCCGGCGATGATGGCGGTCGGTCTGACGGTCGCGCTGCTGATCAAGACCTGTCTGCTCCAGGTGTTCACCATCCCGTCCGGCTCGATGGAGAACACGCTGCGGATCGGCGACCGGGTCGGGGTGAACAAGCTGGCGCCGCTGACCGGCTGGAAGCCGGAGCCGGGGCAGCCGGTCGTGTTCAAGGACCCGGGCGACTGGCTGCCGCCGCAGCCGGTCGACGGCAACCCGTTCACCAACGCGCTCACCTCGGCGCTGAGCTTCGTCGGGCTGGTGCCGCCGAAGGACGACAACTACCTGGTCAAGCGGGTGATCGCGACCGGCGGTCAGACCGTCCAGTGCACCGGCACCACGCTGACCGTGGACGGGAAGAAGGTCGACGAGCCGTACCTCCACCCGGGGGACGACTCGTGCGCGGGTCTGGACTTCGGGCCGGTCACGGTGCCCGCCGGCCACATCTGGGTCGAGGGCGACCACCGCAGCGACTCGGCCGACTCACGCTTCCACCGCAGCGGCCCGGGTGGCGGCGCGGTGCCGGTGGGCAACGTGGTCGGGCCGGTGTCGGCCGTCGTGTGGCCGCTCAACCACTTCGACTGGTTCGGCTGGGTCGGCCGCTGACCCCGCTCTCGGCGGCGACCGGCTCCCGGGCCTCGGCCGCCACTCCGGCGGTCCCCGCCGGGCCCGTGGCGTCCGGAGCCCCGGCAACGTCCGGAGCCCCGGCAACGTCCGGTGCCCCTGCGGAGTCCGGAGCTCCTGTGGCGTCCGCCGGCTTGCTCGCCTGGGCGGCGAACGCCCCCGCGAGCACCAGCAGGCCGCCCGCGAGCTGCGGAAGGCCGAGGTGCTCGCCGAGCAGGATCCAGGCCAGCACGGTCGCGACGACGGCCTCCAGGTTGGCCACCACCCCGGCGACCGGCGGCGAGAGGTGCCCGACGGCGACCACGCCGGTCAGGTAGGCGAGGACGGTCGCCACCAGCACCATCCAGGCGGCCGGGATGAACGCGGGCAGCGAGTGCCCGTTCATCACGACGTTCCCGCCGAGCGGGCTCCAGTCGGCCTCCCAGGGCCTGGTCAGCACGGTGAGCACGATCGCGCCGATCAGCAGGCCGAACGCGCTGACGGCCAGCGGGTCGACGGGCCGCTCGCCCCGGCGGCCGGCGTCGGCCAGCACGAAGTAGCCGACCTGGCAGCAGGCGGCGCCGAGCGCGAACAGGACGCCGAGCGCGTCGAAGCTCAGGCCGTTCCAGACCTCCACCACGCAGGCGAGGCCGGTCACCGCGACCGCGGCGCCGATCGCCGCGCCCCGGCTGATCGGCTTGCGCTGGACGAACTTGACGTAGCCGATGAGCAGCGGCGGGCCGAGGTACTCGATGAGCAGGGCGACGCCGACCGGGATGCGGGAGATCGCGGCGAAGTAGCAGGCCTGGACACCGGCGACGGCCAGCAGGCCGAAGCCGATCAGCAGACCGGGGCGCCGGAGCACGGCGTCGCGGTGGCGGTAGGCGATCGGCAGGAGGGCCACGGCGGCGCCGGTGACCCGCAGCCAGACCACGTGGAGCGGGGAGAGACCGGCCTCGATCAGCGGTTTCGCGGCCGTGCCGGAGCCGCCGAAGGCGAACGCGGAGACCAGCGCGAGGCTGAGGCCGAGGGTTCGTCCGGAAGGACGGGCGGACGAGGCCGTTGTTTGGTGCACCGACGCATTGTGACAGTCATACCGCAGGTTCTGTAAGGCGCCATTTCGCCATTTGGTCCTGCAGGCAACTGTACGCAGTGGAGTATTCACAGACGGCGCGAGAGCCCCGGGGCCGGGCCACCGCCCGACCCCAGGCCCAAGGCTCCGGCCCAGAGGCGCCGGATCAGTTCCCCGACCCGGTCCCCGTGCCCGTGCCGCTGGTCCCGCCCGTGGGCTGGGTGGTGGGCTGCGTCGTCGGGCCGGTCGTCGGCTGGGGCGTCGGTTGCGTCGTCGGCGTGGGCTTGGGGGTCGGCTTCGGCGTGGGGTCGGTGGTCGGCTGCGTCGTGGGCGGTGCGGTCGGCACGGGGGTCCCGCCGGAGTCGGAGCCGTTCGAGCCGTTGGACCCGTTCGAACCGTTGGATCCGCCGTTCTGCGAACCGTTCGACCCGCCGGTCGGCCGGCTGGTCGCGCCGCCGTTCGGGTTGCCCGTCGGGTTGCCGGTCCCGCTGCCCGTCGACGGGGTGGCGGACGGCGTGGACGGGGAGGTCGGCAGGTCGCCCGCGCCGGAGTCGCCGTTGTCCGTCGGGTCCGGGAAGTCGCTCACGGGCTGGCCCTTGAGCGCGGCCTTCATGTAGCTGGTCCAGATCTGCGCCGGGTACTGGCCGCCCGCCGCGCCGTCGATGCCGCCGACGCCGCTCAGGCTGACCTGCGCCCCGGTGCCCGGGTCCTGGCCGAACAGTGCGACCGAGGTGACCAGCTCGGGGGTGTAGCCGACGAACCACACCGACTTCTGGTCGTCCGTGGTGCCGGTCTTGCCGGCCGCCGGACGGCCCAGCGCCTTTGCTCGGAAGCCGGTGCCGCCCGGGTCGCTCACGACGCCCTGGAGCATCGAGGTGACCTGGCTCGCGGTGTCCGCGCTGATGGCCTGGGTGGTCTTGTGCGCGGGCAGCTGGACGGCCTCGCCCTCGCGGTCCACCGACTGCACGAGCCACGGGGTGATCTGCTTGCCGCCGTTGTCGAGGGTGGCGTACACGCCGGCCATGTCGAGCACGCTCGGGGTGGCCGCGCCCAGCGGGATGGACGGCACCGGGTCGAGGCCGGGGGTGCTGCCGGGCAGGCCCAGCGCGACCGCGGTGTCCTTGACCTTCTGCAGCCCGGTGTCCTGGGCGAGCTGGGCGAAGACCGAGTTCACCGACTTGTCGATGGCCTGCTGGAGCGAGATCTGGCCGTAGCTGACGTCGCCCTCGTTCGGGGGCGCGTACGGGGTGCCCTTGCCGCCGCGGACCTTGCGGCCGCTGGTGCCGTCGTAGATCGTGCGCGGGGTGACGGTCCGGCCGTCCTGGGTCTTGGCGTTGTTCTCGAACGCGGCGGCGAGCGCGATCGCCTTGAAGGTCGAGCCGGCCTGGTAGTCGCGCCGGGTCGCGTTGTCGACGTAGTGCTTGACGTAGTCGACGCCGCCGTACAGGGCGACGACCGCGCCGGTCTTCGGGTCCACCGAGGCGGCGCCGGCCTGGGCCGCCGCGTCCTTCTTGCGCTTGTCCGGGTTCAGGGTGTCGTGCAGCTGCGCCTGGACGGCGTCCTGCAGGGCCTGCTGGCGGGTCGGGTCGATGCTCAGCTTGATCGTGTAGCCGCCCTTGGCCAGCTCGTTGTCGCTGATGATCCCGTTGGACGTGAGGTACTGGGTGGCCGCGTCGACCAGGTAGCCGGACTGGCCGGACAGGCCCGGGTTCGGCTGCGGGTCCTTGACCTCGGGGAAGGCGGTCTTGGACCGCTCGTCGGCGGACAGCCAGCCCTCCTTGACCATGCCGTCCATGACGTAGTTCCAGCGGTTGACGGCGTTCTGCTTGCCCACCGGGGTCGTGTTGGCCACGTCGTAGGCGCTCGGCGCGTTGAGCAGGGTGGCCAGGTAGGCGCCCTGGGCGGCGTTGAGCGCGGAGGCGTCGATGCCGAAGTAGGCCTGGGCGGCGGCCTGAATGCCGTAGGCGCCGCGGCCGTAGTAGGAGGTGTTCAGGTAGCCGGAGAGGATGTCGTCCTTGCTCTCGGTGGCGTCCACCTTGATGGCGATGAAGAGTTCCTTCACCTTGCGGGTGAGGGACTGCTTCTGGTTCAGGTACGTGTTCTTCACGTACTGCTGGGTGATCGTGGAGCCGCCCTGGGTGCCCTCGCCCTTGGCGGTGTTGAGGGCGGCGCGGGCCAGGCCCTGCACGTTGACCGCGCCCTCGTGGTAGAAGTTGCGGTCCTCGGCGGCCAGTGCGGCGTGCTGGGCGGCGGGGGAGACCTTGTCCAGGCCGACGTTCTGGCGGTTGCGCTCACCGGTGCGGGTGATCACCGAGCCGTCCGCGTACAGCCAGGTGTTGCTCTGCGCGGTGGCCGCCGCGTGCGCGTCCGGGACCTTCACGAGGGCGATCCCGAGCGCGAACAGGCCGACGCCGAGGAGGATCGAGACGGCCAGGCCGAGCAGCGTCATCCGCCAGGTCGGTATCAGCCGGCGCCAGCCGGTGCGCTTGGGACGGCCGGGGCGGCCGGGACGGACCTTCTTGAGCCGCTTCACCGGCCGGATTGACGGCACGCGGCGGCCGCCCTGGGGATCTATGGACAAGGCGCGGCCTTTCCTGCGGGCGGACCGGGCCGGCCTGCACAGACGGGGACAACGGTGGTTGGGGACCTTTGTCCCGATTCCGGTTTACCGCCCAGGACGAACGGGATGGGTCGATCGGCTCCTCCAGAGCGGCAATCGAGACCGACATCACATCCAAAACGCACGCAAATCGGACGTCGTGGGCAAAAAAGTTGGGGAGCCCCTCGCTGCTGCGAGAGGCTCCCCACTGTCTGTGCGCCGCCAGGGACTCGAACCCCGGACCCGCTGATTAAGAGTCAGCTGCTCTAACCAACTGAGCTAGCGGCGCCTGCTGACCTGGAAAACAATACACGGTCCGGAGGGGTGCCTCGAACCACGCCGGAGTGCAGGCCGGAGCATGGGTGCCCGTTTCCTCCCGGTTGGGGTTGAGTTGGGGCGCGGTTAGGGTGAAAACGTGCCCAGCCCCACCGGAGGTCCGCACGCCCGCGGAGCCGTCGCCGTCCTGCTGCTGATCAGCGCCGTGGCGTACACCGCCTGGGTGCTGGAGGTCGTCCTGAGCACCGGACTCGACCCGGTCCAGGCCTACATCAGCGAACTCGCGGCGGCGGACCAGCCGCTCGGCGGGCTCTTCCGGGCCACCGACCTGGCCGCCGGCCTGGCCGTCCTCGCCGCGGCCGGCACCGCCCTCGTCGGCGGCGGCACTGCGCGCATCGGCACTGGCCTCATCGGCAATGGCACCGCCGGCCCGCGGCCGCACCACCGCTGGGCACTGGCGGGCTGGTCGGCCCTCGCCCTGTTCGGCGCCGCCACCGCCGCCGACTCGCGGCTGCCGCTCAGCTGCACCCCCACGAGCGACGAGGAGTGCGCCGCCCGCGAGACTGCCGGGCTGGTGCCCGCCACCCACACGGCGCACGCCGTGACCAGCAGCCTCGCCATGGTCGGCGCGCTCGCCGGGCTGGTCGCGCTCACCGTCGCCGCGCGCCGCTACGGATGGTGGCCGCCGGTGCGCCGGTGCGGGCCCTGGCTGCTCGGCGCCGAACTGCTCGCGACCGCGTGGAGCCTCGCCGCGATCGGCGCCTTCCAGGCCGGGCGCGGCACCTGGGCGCTCGGGGCAGGCCAGCGGCTCCAGGTGCTGCTGGTCGCGCTCTGGCTGGGTGTCCTCGCGTGGAGCCTGTTCCGGGAGGAGGGTGACGGCGAGCGGGCGCCCGACCGGTCCACCGCCCGCCGAACCCGGGCGGGCCAAGCGGGCCGGGCAGACGAGGCAGACCAGGCAGACGAGGCAGACCAGGCGAGCCAGGCCGACCGGCCGGGCCGAGCACGCCGGGAGCCGGCATGACGACACCCGGTGCCGCGACCGTCCGGGCCGCGTTCCTGCGCATCGACGGCGTCCCGCTGCACGTCCGCACCGAGGGCGCGGGCCCGGTCTGCGTGCTCACCGGCGGCCTCGGCAGCAGCTGGTTCGACTGGGACCTGGTCGTCCCGTTCCTCGCCCCCTACCGCACCGTCGTCCGCTTCGACCGGCCCGGCTACGGGCTGAGCGCCCCCGAGCCCGCCACCGGCCGGCCCGCCCCGACCGCGGCGGGCGAGGCCGGGCGCATTCGGGCCGTGCTGGACGCCCTCGGGCTGCGCGAGCCGTGCACCCTCGCCGGGCACTCGCTGGCCGGCTTCCACGTCGAGGCCTTCGCCCGGCTGCACCCCGAGCGGGCGGCCGGGCTCGTCCTCGTCGACGGCAGCGTCGAACCGGCGCCCCGGCCGCTGCCCGCCCCCGGCCTGCGCGACCTCGCCGTGCGCAGCGCCGCGGGCGCCGCCACCGCGCTCGCCGTGCCGTACCTGCTCGGCCCGGCGGTCCGGCGGCTGACCGCCCGGCTCTCCACCGTCCGCCGCGAGGACCTGGCCCCGCCGGACCTCGTCCGGCACTGCTACCGGACCAGCCGGGCGCTGCGCGCGCTGCTGCGGGAGAACGCCCGCTACCTCGACGTCGCCGCCGAGCTCGACGGGCTGCGCCGCACCCGGGCCCTGCCCGAGGGGCTGCCGGTGACGGTGCTGGCCGCCGACGACGGCCTGCGCTCCCGGCGGACGGAGGCCTGGCTGGCCGAGCAGCGGGAGCTCGCCGCGCTGCTCGGCGCGGACTTCCGCATCACGGCCCCGGCCGGGCACCTGGTGATGTTCGACCGTCCGGACGCGGTGGCCTCGGCGATCCTCGACACGGGCTGACCCGGGCACGCCCCGAACAGCCGTGGTGGGCAGCGGGAAACGCCGGAAGGCCCTCCGCTTCCGCGAAGGGCCTTCCGGCTGTCTGTGCGCCGCCAGGGACTCGAACCCCGGACCCGCTGATTAAGAGTCAGCTGCTCTAACCAACTGAGCTAGCGGCGCCTG
>NZ_JBFBDY010000022.1:0-35440 GCF_040683475.1 Kitasatospora sp. NPDC093558
GCGGGGCCCCCCCCCCCCCCCCGCCCCCCCCCCCCCCCCCCCCCACCCCCCCGCCCCCCCCCCCCGCCCCCCCCCGCCGGGCCCCTTCGCACACCGCTACTGGGGGGGGTGGGGCGCGGCGCCCGCCCGCCCCCCAACACCCGAACGACCGGCCCCAGCCAGGTGCGAACGAGAAGTCGGTCAGGCCGACTTCCTACGCAACGGACACCGCGTGGCGGACCAGCGGTAGCCACGCAGTCGTGCAGGTCGACCTCCGACGGTGAACGTGGCACCGGTCAGAGGCACCCGTTCGGGTTAGCGACCCGCCCGCCCCCACCCCGCCCCGGAGGCGATTGTCAGTGCCCCGGTGCAGACTCTCAGATGGCCGGGGAGGGGGCGTGCGCGCGCC
The DNA here is from genome assembly GCF_040683475.1 of Kitasatospora sp. NPDC093558. Taxonomy (NCBI): domain Bacteria; kingdom Bacillati; phylum Actinomycetota; class Actinomycetes; order Kitasatosporales; family Streptomycetaceae; genus Kitasatospora; species Kitasatospora sp. NPDC093558. Next base: position 389 of record NZ_JBFBDY010000022.1, read on the forward strand.
CGTCGGAAACCGCTCCGGTCAGCTCTCCGTCGAAGGGGCACCACCTCATGCTCACCACCGACTTCCCCGCCGGCTCGCCCTGCTGGATCGACCTCGGCAGCCCGGACATCCCCGCCACCGTCGGCTTCTACAACGAGGTCTTCGGCTGGACGTTCCAGTCGGCCGGCCCGGAGGCGGGCGGCTACGGCTTCCTCCAGCTGGACGGCAAGACCGTCGGCGCCGTCGGCCCGCTCAACGAGGGCGACCAGTCCACCTGGACGACGTACTTCCTCACCCCCGACGTCGACGCCGCCGTCAAGACCGCCGAGCAGGCCGGCGGCCGGGTGCTCGTGCAGCCGATGGACGTCATGAGCGAGGGCCGCTTCGCCCAGGTCGCCGACCCGCAGGGGGCCCGGTTCGCGCTGTGGCAGGCGGGCAACACCACCGGCCTCGACACCGTCTCCGCCGACAACTCCCTGTGCTGGTCCGAGCTGCACACCTCCGACCAGGACGCCGGGTTCGCGTTCTACAAGACGCTGTTCAGCTGGCGGGCGGAGAACTTCGAGCCGTCCCCGGGCATGTCCTACCAGGTGGTCTCCACCGCCGAGGGCGACCAGCAGGAGACGAGCTTCGGCGGCATCGCCCCGGTGATGGGCGAGGGCGAGCCCTCCGCCTGGACGCCGTACTTCGCCGCCGACGACGTGGACGCGCTGATCGCGAAGGCGACGGCGGCCGGCGGCACGGTGATGATGCCCGCCTCGGACGTGGAGAACGTCGGCCGGATCGCCTGGCTCGCGGACCCGAACGGCGCCCCCTTCGCGCTGATCAAGGGCGAGCCCCGGCAGTAACGACAAAAAGCAGTAACGACAAAAAGAGGGCCCGCCACCAGCACGGTGACGGGCCCCTCTCAAGACGGCTCACCGCACCGGGTGCCCGGCCTCCCGCAGCGCGTTCTTGACCTCGCCGATCCGCAGGTCCCCGAAGTGGAAGACGCTGGCCGCGAGCACCGCGTCCGCGCCCGCCTCCACGGCCGGGGCGAAGTCGGCGAGCTTGCCGGCGCCGCCGGAGGCGATCACCGGCACGGAGACGGCCTTGCGCACGGCCCGGATCATGTCCAGGTCGTAGCCGTCCTTGGTGCCGTCCGCGTCCATCGAGTTGAGCAGGATCTCGCCCGCGCCCAGCTCGGCCGCGCGGCCCGCCCACTCGACGGCGTCGAGGCCGGTGCCGCGGCGCCCGCCGTGCGTCGTGACCTCGTACCCCGATGCGGTCTCGGTGCCGGAAGGGCAGCGCCGGGCGTCGACCGACAGCACCAGCACCTGCCGCCCGAAGCGCTGGGCGATCTCCCGCACGAGCTCCGGCCGGGCGATGGCCGCGGTGTTGACGCCGACCTTGTCGGCACCGGCCCGCAGCAGCTTGTTCACGTCGTCGACGGCGCGGATGCCGCCGCCGACGGTGAGCGGGATGAACACCTGCTCGGCGGTGCGGCGGACGACGTCGTAGGTGGTCTCACGGTCGCCGGAGGAGGCGGTGATGTCGAGGAAGGTGAGCTCGTCGGCCCCCTCGGCGTCGTAGAGCTTGGCCATCTCGACCGGGTCACCGGCGTCGCGCAGGTTCTGGAAGTTGACGCCCTTGACCACCCGCCCGGCGTCGACGTCCAGGCAGGGAATGACACGTACTGCGAGGGTCACGACTGATTGCCTTCCAGGGTCTTTGCCAGCCCGGCACGGTACGCGTCGATCTCGACCTCGACCATCATCCGGGAGTCGATCAGGCCCTCGACCACCACCATGGTGGCCACCGGGCGGGCGGCGTCGAAGAGTTGACGGTGGGCGCGGCCCACCTCCTCGGCGTCGCGGACGTGCGTGATGTACATCCGGGTGCGGACGACGTCGTCCGCCGTCAGACCGTACGCGGCCAGGGCGTTGAGCCCGACGCCGAACGCGGCGAGGGTCTGCCCGTACGGGTCGCCCTCGTGCTCGATCCGGCCGTCCACCCAGGCGGTGGAGCCGGCCACGTGCACGTGGTCGCCCGCGACGACCGCCCGGGAGTAGCCGAACTCGTCCTCCCAGGGGGAGAATCCGGCGACCCGGCCGCGTACGATCCGACGTTCCGTCATCCTGTAACCGCCTCTTCCGTCATTCTGAAACCGTCAGCCTGACGTCAGCCGGTCCGACGTCAGCCCGAAACCGCCGCCAGCGCCTCTTCGAGGGTGAACTTCTGCTCGTAGAGTGCCTTGCCCACGATGGCACCCTCGACACCCTGTCCGACGAGGCCGGCGATGGCGCGCAGGTCGTCCAGCGAGGAGACGCCGCCGGAGGCGACGACCGGGCGGTCGGTGGCGGCGCAGACGTCGCTCAGCAGCTGCAGGTTGGGGCCGGTGAGGGTGCCGTCGCGGTTGACGTCGGTGACGACGTAGCGGGCGCAGCCCTCCTGGTTCAGCCGGTCGAGGACGTCGAAGAGCTGGCCGCCGTCGCGGGTCCAGCCGCGCCCGCGCAGGGTGGTGCCGACGACGTCGAGGCCGACGGCGATCTTGTCGCCGTGCTCGGCGATGGCCTTGGCAACCCACTCGGGGGCCTCCAGGGCGGCGGTGCCGAGGTTGACGCGGGTGCAGCCGGTGGCGAGGGCGCGGGCGAGGGTCTCGTCGTCGCGGATGCCGCCGGACAGCTCGACCTTGATGTCCAGCTGGCCGGTGACCTCGCGCAGCAGCTCGTAGTTGCTGCCCGTCCCGAAGGCGGCGTCGAGGTCGACCAGGTGCAGCCACTCGGCGCCGGCGTTCTGCCAGGCGAGGGCGGCGGCCAGCGGCTCGCCGAAGGAGGTCTCGGTGCCGGAGGCGCCCTTGACGAGGCGGACGGCCTGGCCGTCCCGGACGTCGACGGCGGGCAGAAGCTCAAGGCTCATCAGTAACAACTCTCAGACGGTCAGAGGGTGTTGACCCAGTTGGTCAGCAGGGCGGCACCGGCGTCGCCGGACTTCTCGGGGTGGAACTGGGTGGCCCACAGCGGCCCGTTCTCGACGGCGGCCACGAACGGCTGCCCGTGGGTGGCCCAGGTGACGAGCGGCGCGTTGATCCGCGCGCTGTGCGTCTCCAGCTCCCAGTGGCGCACGCCGTAGGAGTGCACGAAGTAGAAGCGGGTCTGCGGGTCGAGGCCCGCGAACATCCGGCTGCCCTCGGGCACGTCCACGGTGTTCCAGCCCATGTGCGGCACGACCGGGGCGTCCAGCGGCTCGACGGTCCCGGGCCACTCGTCGCAGCCGGCCGTCTCCACGCCGTGCTCGACCCCCTTCTCGAAGAGGATCTGCATGCCGACGCAGATGCCCATGACCGGGCGGCCCCCGGCGAGCCGACGGCCGATGATCCAGTCCCCGCGGACGCCCCGCAGGCCGCGCATGCACGCCTCGAAGGCGCCGACGCCGGGGACGAGCAGGCCGTCCGCGGCCATCGCCGCGTCGAAGTCGGAGGTCACGGTGACGGTGGCGCCGGTGCGCTCCAGGGCCCGCTGCGCGGAGCGCAGGTTGCCCGATCCGTAGTCGAGGACGACGACGTTCTTGCCCATGTTCAGGTGTCCAGTCTCTCTGCTACGGCGGTGCTACAGACGCATGGCGCCGGCGGCCAGGCACATCACGGAGCCGATCGCGAGCACCAGGATGACGCCCTTCGGCAGCTTCTGCTTCCAGAACGAGATCACCCCGCCGGCCAGGAAGAGGCCGACGAAGAGGAGAGCGACGGCGGTCTTGCTCACAGTGCACCCTTGGTCGACGGGAGGATGCCGGCCGCGCGCGGGTCGCGCTCGGAGGCGTAGCGCAGGGCCCGTGCGAGCGCCTTGAACTGGCACTCGACGATGTGGTGCGCGTTGCGACCGTACGGCACGTGGACGTGCAGGGCTATCTGCGCCTGGGCCACGAAGGACTCCAGGATGTGCCGGGTCATCGTGGTGTCGTAGCTGCCGATCATCGGCGCCATGTGCTCCGGCTCGGTGTGCACCAGGTAGGGGCGGCCGGAGAGGTCGACGGTGACCTGGGCGAGCGACTCGTCCAGCGGCACCGTGCAGTTGCCGAAGCGGTAGATGCCGACCTTGTCGCCGAGCGCCTGCTTGAAGGCGGCGCCGAGCGCGAGGGCGGTGTCCTCGATGGTGTGGTGGGTGTCGATGTGCAGGTCGCCGTCGGTCTTGACGGTGAGGTCGAACAGACCGTGGCGGCCGAGCTGGTCGAGCATGTGGTCGTAGAAGCCGACGCCCGTGGAGATGTCGGTCTTGCCGGTGCCGTCGAGGTCGATCTCGACCAGGACCGAGGTCTCCTTGGTGGTGCGCTCAATGCGTCCGATGCGGGACATGCGGGGTTACAGCTCCTTGATCACTTGAGAGACGGCGGCCAGGAAGGCGTCGTTCTCGGCCGGCGTGCCGGCGGTGACGCGCAGCCACCCCGGGACGCCGTTGTCACGGACCAGGACGCCCTGGTCGAGGATGGCCTGCCAGACGGCGTGGGTGTCGGCGAAGCGGCCGAACTGGACGAAGTTGGCGTCCGAGTCGGTCACCTCCAGGCCGAGCCCGCGCAGCGAGTCCACCAGGCGGTCGCGCTCGGCCTTGAGCCGGCCGACGTACCCGAGCAGGGTGTCGGTGTGCTCCAGGCAGGCCAGCGCGGTGGCCTGGGTGACGGCCGACAGGTGATAGGGCAGGCGGACCAGCTGGACCGCGTCCACCACGGCCGCGTCGGCGGCCAGGTAGCCGAGGCGCAGCCCGGCCGCGCCGAAGGCCTTGGACATGGTGCGGGTGACCACCAGGTTGGGGCGGCCCTCGATGAGCGGCAGCAGCGAGGCGCGGTGCGAGAACTCGACGTAGGCCTCGTCGACGACGACCAGGCTGGGCCGGGCGGCCTGGGCGGCCTCGTACAGGCGCAGCACGACGTCGGCGGCGACGGCGGTGCCCGTGGGGTTGTTCGGCGAGCAGACGAAGACCACGTTGGGCCGGTGCTCGGCGATCGCGGCGACGGCCGCGTCCACGTCGATGGTGAAGTCGTCGTTGCGCGGGCCGGAGATCCACTCGGTGCCGGTGCCCCGGGAGATGAGGGCGTGCATCGAGTAGGACGGCTCGAAGCCGAGCGCGCGGCGGCCGGGGCCGCCGAAGGTCTGGAGGAGCTGCTGGAGCACCTCGTTGGAGCCGTTGGCGGCCCAGACCTGCTCGCGCGCCACGGCGTGGCCGGTGGTGCGGCCGAGGTAGGCCGCGAGGCCCTCGCGCAGCTCGACCGCGTCCCGGTCGGGGTAGCGGTTCAGCCCCCGGGCGGCCTCGGCGACGCGCTCGGCGATCCGGGCCACCAGCTCCTCGGGCAGCGGGTACGGGTTCTCGTTGGTGTTGAGCTGGACGGGCACGTCCAACTGCGGTGCGCCGTACGGGGACTGGCCCCGCAGCTCGTCCCTGATGGGGAGATCGTCAATACGAGTCGTGCGGGTCACGAGCCGGGCACCGTCCAGTCGAATCGAGCCTTGATCGCGTCGCCGTGACCGGGCAGGTCCTCGGCGTTCGCCAGGTTCACCACGTGCGCGGCGATGTCCGCGAGCGCGTCCCGGTCGTACTCGACGACCTGGACGCCGCGCAGGAAGGTCTGCACGGACAGGCCGGACGAGTGGCAGGCGCAGCCGCCGGTGGGCAGCACGTGGTTGGAGCCGGCCGCGTAGTCGCCCAGCGAGACGGGCGTCCAGCGGCCGATGAAGATCGCGCCCGCGTTGCGGACCTTCGCGGCCACCGCGTGCGCGTCCCGGGTCTGGATCTCCAGGTGCTCGGCGGCGTAGGCGTTGACGACGGTGAGGCCCTGCTCCAGGTCGTCGACCAGGATGATGCCGGACTGCCGGCCGCCGAGGGCCTCGGCGACGCGCTCGCTGTGCTTGGTCTTCGCGACCTGGACGGCCAGCTCGGCCTCGACCGCGTCGGCCAGCGCCGGCGAGTCGGTGACCAGCACCGATCCGGAGGTGGGGCCGTGCTCGGCCTGGCTGATCAGGTCGGCTGCGACGTCGGACGGCAGCGCGCTGTCGTCGGCGAGGACGGCGATCTCGGTCGGGCCGGCCTCGGAGTCGATGCCGATCCGGCCGGCGAAGTAGCGCTTGGCGGCGGCGACGTAGATGTTGCCCGGGCCGGTGACCATGTTCACCGGCGCGCACTCCTCGGTGCCGAGGGCGAACATCGCGACCGCCTGGGCGCCGCCGACGGAGTACACCTCGTCCACGCCGAGCAGCGCGCAGGCCGCCAGGATCGTCGGGTGGACGCGCCCCCCGAACTCTTTCTGCGGCGGCGAGGTGACGGCGATGCCCTGGACGCCCGCCTCCTGGGCCGGCACGACGTTCATCACGACGGACGACGGGTACACCGCCAGCCCGCCCGGCACGTACAGCCCGACCCGGTCCACCGGCACCCAGCGCTGGGTGACCGTGCCGCCCGGCACCACCTGCGTGGTGTGCCCGGTGCGGCGCTGGTCCGCGTGCACGGCCCGGGCGCGGCGGATCGACTCCTCCAGCGCGGCCCGCACCTTCGGGTCCAGCGTCTCCAGGGCCTCGGTCAGTTGCTCGGCCGGGACCCTGGTCGACTCCAGCCGGACGCCGTCGAAGCGCTCGGTGATCTCGATCAGCGCCGCGACCCCGCGATGGCGTACGTCCTCGGCGATCGGCCGCACCTTCTCCAGGGCGGCCGCCACGTCGAACTCGGCACGGGGCAGCAGGTCACGCGGGTCGTCCAGCGAGCCGCGGAGGTCGATTCGAGAGATCACGCCAACCAGTGTAAGGAGTGGCCGAAACCACTGGTCCCTCATTTCACTCCGTGATACGAAAGGCGAGACGACCGGGGGGACGGGGGAAACGATGGTGGGACACGCTCCGGCGGGCTGGACCGACACCGAGAAGGAGCTCTGGGAGGCCTTCCGCCAGGGCGACGTCTTCGACCGCCGCGCCCGCGAGACCGCCGAGGACGACCCCTACGGGGACGCCGAGTGGGGCCCCGAGCGCACCGTCCGCGCCGACGTCCTGGCCCACCTGCTGCTGGCCGGCCCCACCGCCGCCCCGGGCCGGGTCTCCTCCCTGCGGATGAACGGCGTCAACGTCACCGGCGCGCTCAACCTCGCCGGCGGCCGGATCAACCAGTACGTCGAGCTGTACGGCTGCCGCTTCGAGCACAAGATCCTGATCTCCGAGGCCGAGGCCAGCACCGTCCGGATGGTCGACTGCCTGATCCCCCGCCTGGAGGCCTCCCGGCTGGCCACCACCGGCGACCTCCACCTCGCGCGCTGCCGCATCCCCGAGGGCATCCGGCTCACCGACGCCAAGATCGGCACCGACCTGCTCCTCAACATGACCCGCCTCGGCTCCGACCGTTACGGGCGCGCGGTCTCCGCCGACGGCATGGCCGTCCACCAGGACTTCGAGGCCGACCGGATCGAGGTCCACGGCGAGCTCAGCCTGCGCACCGCCCGGATCGGCGGCCGGCTCTCCCTGCGCGGCGCCCAGCTGCACGCCGTCCCGGACAACCGCATCTGCCTCAACGCCGTCCGGATCACCGTCGGCCACACCGCCTACCTCACCAGCTCCGCCGACGGCGGCTGGTTCGGCTCCCGCAGCTACTACGGCTCCGGCTACGGCCAGACCGCGCCGGCCGGCGCCCCCAGCACCCCGTTCCGCGCCCACGGCCAGGTGCGGCTGTCCGACGCCCGCTTCGACGGCGCCTGCCTGATCTCGGGCGAGTTCCACCTGGACGGCGACGACGAGCTCTCGCTGCGCCGCATCCACACCCCCGAACTGCGCTTCACCTGCCGCATGCGGCCCACCGGACCGGTCTCGCTCTCCCGCGCCCGCGTCGGCAACCTCGTCGACACCCCCGACGCCTGGCCGCTCGGCAAGCACCTCGGCCTCACCGGGTTCACCTACGAGGTCCTGCGCCCGGTCGCAGCGTTCACCGTCCAGCAGCGCATCGCCTGGCTGGAGGGCTCCACCGTCGACTTCCAGCCCGAGTCCTACGAGCAGCTCGCCGCCGCCATGCGCCGCGACGGCGCCGACGACGACGCCCGCGAGGTGCTCTACGCCAAGCAGCGCCGCCGCCGCGAGACACTCCCGCTGCCCGCCCGGATCTGGGGCACGGTCCAGGACGTCAGCGTCGGCTACGGCTACCGCCCCGGCCGCGCCGCCCTGTGGCTGCTCCTCGCCTGGGCCCTCGGCAGCGTCTTCTTCGCCACCCACCCGCTCGACCCGCTGAAGGGCGACGAGAAGCCGCACTGGAACCCGGTGCTGTACACGCTCAACCAGCTCCTGCCGATCGTCGACCTCCAGCAGGGCGCGTGGAACCCCGGCGGGCTCACCCAGTGGGTCTCCGCCGGCCTCGTCGTGGTCGGCTGGCTGCTCGCCTCCACCGTCGTCGCGGGCGCCACGAGGATGCTCCAGCGCGGCTGACCCCGATAACCGCGCGACAAGGCCCCGGCCCGGGGAACTACGCTGTCCGCCGTGACAGAACGGCTGCCGCTCTTCCCGCTGAACACCGTGCTCTACCCGGGCCTGGTGCTGCCCCTGAACGTCTTCGAGGAGCGCTACCGCCGTCTCGTCGCCGACCTGCTCGAACAGCCGGAGGACGAGCCGCGCCGCTTCGGCGTGCTCGCGATCAAGGACGGCCGCGAGGTCGCCCCGGTCCGGCCCGACGAGGGCCCGGCCGGCCCGCTGGACGGCCTCGGCACATTCACCGGAGACGCCCTGGAGGCGATCCACCACATCGGCTGCGTCGCCGACGTCGCCTCCGTCCAGGACCAGGCCGACGGCCGGTACGAACTCCTGGTCACCGGCACCACCCGGTTCCTGCTGCGCGACGTCGACACGTCCGGTCCGTACCTGACCGGCGAGATCGAGCCGATCGAGGAGCGCCCGGGCGAGGGCTCCGGCGCCCTCGCCGCCGAGGTCGAGCGGGCCTTCCGCGCCTACCAGAAGCGGCTCGCCGGCGCCCGCGAGGCCAGCACCGTCGGCCGCCAGGAACTCCCGGACGACCCGCAGGTGCTCTCCTACCTGGTCGCCGCCGCCTCGGTGTTCGAAACGCCGGTCAAGCAGCAGCTGCTCGCCTGCCCCGACACCGCCCAGCGGCTGCGCACCGAACTCGACCTGCTGCGGCGCGAGACGGCCGTGCTGAGCTGGCTGCCGTCGCTGCCCGCGGTCGACCTCACCCGCCAGTCGTTCAGCCCCAACTGACCCCGACCGACCCCGACCGACCGCCCCGTGTGACCCCCAGGAGCTCCCGTGGCCAAGAAGCCGAAGAAGGGCGGCCAGGGCACCCCGGCCACCGTCGCCCTGGAGACCGCCGCCGTCCCGTTCACCGTGCACTCCTACGAGCACGACCCGGCCGCCGCCTCCTACGGCGGCGAGGCCGCGGAGGCCCTGGGCGTCGCCGCCGAGCGGGTCTTCAAGACCCTGGTCGCCGACGTGGACGGCGTGCTCACCGTCGGCGTAGTCCCGGTCGCCGGCCAGCTCGACCTCAAGGCCCTGGCCGCCGCGGTCGGCGGCAAGCGCGCCGCCATGGCCGACCCGGCCGCCGCCGAGCGCAGCAGCGGCTACGTCCGCGGCGGGATCTCCCCGCTGGGCCAGCGCCGCCCGCTGCGGACGGTCGTCGACGAGGGCGCGATGGCGCACCCGACGGTCTACGTGTCGGCGGGCCGCCGGGGCCTGGAAGTGGAACTCGCCCCGGCCGACCTGATCACCCTGACGAAGGCCACGACCGCCCCCATCGCCCGCTAGGAGCAGGCGTCAGGGCCGGCGGTCGTCAGTCCCGCCCTGCTCCCCCGTCCGCTCCACGTCCCCGGCGTGCCCAACCGGCCCCTCCAGCCCGGCGTGCCCGTCCAGCCCCTCCACCGAAGCCTGCGGCGCAGCCGCCCCGTACGGCCCGGCCCAGTACGGCGGCGGGTCCTCCTCGCGCTTGCCGAACGCCGCCGACAGCAGCAGGAGCAGCACCATCGCCGCCATCGGCCACGCCAGCAGTGCGCCCTGCGCCCCGAGGTCGATGTCCGCGTAGAAGCGGCCCCCGTTGCCGACCCGCCGGGCCTCCCCGATCAGGTCGTGGCTCGGCCCGAAGGACCGGCCCAGCCGCCACGCGCCCAGCGAGCCGAGCAGCCCGCCGACCGCCAGCCCCACCGCGACCGAGATGCCCCCGCCGCGGCGCCGCGTCACGAGGAAGGCGCCGAGCGCCGTGACGATCCCCATCCCGAGCCCGATGAGCACGAACACCGCGTCGGCCCCGGCGCGCTGCTCGCCCTCGGGGTCGGCGTACAGGATCCGGTCGCCGTCGACGAGCAGCGGCACCTTGGGCGCCAGCCAGGCCCACAGCCCGGCCATGGCGAGCCCGAGGACCGCGCACACGACCACCGTCGCCGCACCGATCCGCAGCTCCGGCAGCAGCCGGTCCTGCAGCGAGTCCTCGGTCCTGGAGACGTCCCCGATCCCTTCCGGAAGCGGCGGCAGCCCGGCGGCGTCGTGGGGCTGCGGCGGCGCGAACGGGTTGGCGTCCGGCACCGCGGGCACGTCGTCGCGGGTGGGATCCGGAGGTGTGTTCGGTACGGTCACGGGCCCCATCGTTTCACGATCGCGCCCGGAACAACCCGCCGCCCGTGAACCGCAGCGGTAAGCCCTACCGGGAGACGGCCCGCCGGTACGCCCACGTGGCGATCGCCAGCGACACCACGCCCACCCCGGCGCACACCGCGAGGTCCCCCGCGACCAGCGCCCAGTCCGGGTCGGGCGTGAACGTACGGGCGAAGGCCTCCACGCCGTACGTGGACGGCAGCAGGTCGCGCAGCCACAGCACCGGCTGCGGCAGGTGGTCCACCGGCAGGACGCCGAGCAGCAGCGCCGCGGACATCCCGAGCTGCCCGAGCATGGTCGCGATCTCCTGCCGCGGCGCGAGCAGCCCGCAGGCCGCGCCGAGCCCGGACAGCGCGGCCCCGGCGAGCGGCACGACCGCGAGCAGCACCCACAGGTGGCCGAGCGGCAGCCCGAACATGACCGCGCCCACCGCCGCCGTCACCACCGTCCCCGGCAGCGTGAACGACGCGTACGCCCCGGCCGCCCCCAGCACCACCGATGCGGCCGGAACGGGCAGCGTCGCGTAGTGGTCCAGGCCGCCGGTGGCCCGCAGCTTCCCGAAGTACTGCGCGAGCAGGTTGAGCGCGACGAACGCCACCACCAGCACGCTGGACCCGGCGACCACCGACCGTGCCGCCGAGCCCTGCCCGGCGTCCACGACGCCCCGCATCATGACGAGGATGCCGAGGGACTGGAACGTCGCCACGAACAGCAGCGGGATCCGCGCCACCCGGGCCCGGGCGAGCTGCGCCCGGTAGACGGCCGCGAGCGCGGGCAGCAGCCGCGCCGCGGGGGCGAGCGGGACGGGCGCGGGGCCCGCGTCGGCGGCGGTCCGCGGCGGCACCGAGAGCAGCGTCACTTGACCAGTCCTCCGTGGCGGCCGCCCAGCTTGAGGTAGGCGTCCTCAAGGCTCGGCGTGGCGAGGGTGAAGTCGTCGAGGGCGGCGAAGGCCGGGCCGGTGGTGACGGCGGCGACGAGTTCGCGGGCCTGTTCGGGGCTGGTCCGCACGGTCCAGCGGCGGCCGGTGCGCTCGGCCCGCCGGGCGAGTTCGGCGACGGCCGGCACGCCGACCGGGGCCTCGTCCCGCCACACCAGGTCGAGCCGGACATCGCCGTCCACGAGGGCCTTCAGCCCGCCGGGCGTGTCGCAGGCGATGACCCGGCCCTCGTCGACCACGGCGACCCGGTCCAGGACGGTCTCCGCCTCGATGACGTTGTGGGTGACGAGCAGCACGGTGGTGCCGCGCTCGGCCCGGCGCCGGTCGACGGCGGCCCAGACGGCGCGGCGGGCGACGGGGTCCATCCCGGTGGTGGGCTCGTCGAGCACCAGCAGCGGCCGCTCCCCCACCAGCGCCGCGCCGAAGCACGCGAGGCGGCGTTGCCCGCCGGAGAGCTTGGCGAGCGGCCGGCCGGCGATGGGCTCCAGGCCCAGCTCGGTCAGCACCTCGCCGGCCTCGGCCCGGGCCCGCGCCCGGCTGAGCCCGCGCAGCCGTCCGGTGGTCTCGGCGGCGAGCGCGACGGTCAGCTCGTCGAGGGCGGTGGACTCCTGTCCGAGGTAGCCGAGCAGGCGGGCGGCCAGCTCGGGGTGGCGCACGATGTCGTGGCCGAAGAGTTCGACCGAGCCGGAGTCGGGGCGCAGCAGCCCGCAGAGCTGGCGTACGAGCGTGGACTTGCCGGCGCCGTTGGGCCCGAGGAGTCCGAAGATCTCACCCGGCCGGACGGTCAGCGTGATCCCGTCGTTGGCCCGGATCTCGGTGGCCGCGGAGCCGCGTCCGGCGCGGTAGGTCTTCACCAGGTCGCGAACGGCGCAGCACGGCAGGCCGCCCTGGGGTGCTCGCCCTGCCGCCGTCTCGTTCACGACCGACGACTTTACGCGCTCACCCGGGCGAACCGGACAACGGGGGCCCCGGGCCTGTCCTCAGTCGTCGACGACCATCGACCCGCCCGGCACCCGGGAGGCGAGTTCCTTCCAGAAGCCGGCCCGGATGGCGTACCTGTCGTGCTCGTCGATCTGGTCGTCCTTGTGCGCGAGCAGTCCGAACCGGGCCGCGTAGCGCAGGAGTTCGCCGTCGACGCGGTGCGGGATGCGCGGGTAGTCGGGCCACAGCACGGTGAGCCGTTCGACGTCGCCGAGGCGCTCGCTCCAGCGGCGGGCGAAGACCTGCCCGACCTCGTGGGCGTCGCCGCCGATGGAGGTGATGTCCTCCTCGCGGTCGGCCCAGCGCTGTTCGGCGGTGGTGAGCTGGGCGAGCGTCGGCAGGCTGTCGCCGGCGGTGACGGCGGGCTCGGGGGCGGGCCGGTCGACCCAGCCGCGGTCGGAGGACCAGCGCAGCACCGGGCCGGTGTGGGCGCCGTTGCCGTTCGCGGTGGCGACGGAAGCGACGGCGGGTGCGACGGCGGTGCGCCCGGCGAGGTCCTTGGGCGTCGGGACGACCTTGAGCGCGGCGGCCGGCTGCGGCCGCCCGTTGGTGGCGGCGGGGGCGACGGGCGCGGGCGCGCCGGCAGCCGGGCGGACGGGCACGGCGGGCGGCACGACGACCGGCGGCGCGGCGGGCGGCGCGGCGAGGATCTTGGCGATCTCCTGCCGGGGCCCCTGGCCGGGGGCGGGGAAGACGCTCGCGGTCTCGCGGAGGGTGAAGGACCCCTCGATCCACTCGCGGTCGAGGACCCGCCGTTCGTCGGCCTCGCCGACGAGGTCCTCGGACTGGTTGAAGTCGCCGTCGGCGGCCTGGAGCGCCCACAGGTGGACGACGACGCCGTGCTCCTTGGCGGACATCATGCCGGGCAGGAGGTCGCCGTCGCCGGTGATCAGCACGACGTCGGCGCAGGCCCGGTTGCGGGCGAGCTCGGAGAGCTCGGCGTGCATGGCGGCGTCGACGCCCTTCTGCACCCAGCGGCCCTCCGCCCGGGTGAGGGCGCCGAGCCGGACGGTCACCCGGGGCAGGACGCGCAGCCGCCGGTGTTCGGGCATCGGGCGCCGGTCGGGGGCGGCGTCGAACCAGTAGATCCGCAGCAGCGGGAGCCCGGTCTCGGCCTCGGCGCGTTCGCGCAGCGCGGTGATCAGCGCGGTGTGGTCGACGGTCACCCGGGAACGGGACGGGTCGCCGGCGAGCAGGCTGGCGGCGGCGCCCAGCAGGTATCCGGCATCCACCAGGACGACACAGCGATCCATCGCGCACCTCTTTCCGCTCGCCCTCGGGGTCAGGCCAGGTGGGCGCGGTCCGCCCGGGGAACGGGCGCGGTGGGTGAGGGGACTCCCGCGACCGCCCGATCGTTGGCTCACCTTTTCCCCCTGGTTCGCGCGCCGAACCCCGGGGGATGTCGCGGTCGCGCAACAGCCCTCCCAACGGAACGCAAAGGCGGGCCCCGTTCAACGACGGGGCCCGCCTTACGTCACGCGGGCTGCGCTTTCGGGGTTCTCGGCCCTCCAGCGCGCAGGGGTCTCGGCCCTCGGCTCGGCGGGGTCTCGGCCCTCAGCTCTGCGGAGTCTCAGCCCTCGACTCGGCGGGGTCTCGACCCTCCAGCGCCTCGGCGTCTCAGCCCTTCAGCTCGGCGGCGACCAGCTCGGCCAGCTGGACGGCGTTGAGCGCGGCGCCCTTGCGCAGGTTGTCGTTGGAGACGAACAGCGACAGCCCGTTCTCCACCGTCTCGTCCACCCGGATGCGCCCGACGTAGCTCGGGTCCTGCCCGGCGGCCTGCAGCGGGGTGGGGATGTCGGAGAGCTCGACGCCGGGGGCACCGGCGAGCAGCTCGGCGGCGCGCGCGGGGCTGATCGGGCGCTCGAAGCGGGCGTTGATCTGCAGCGAGTGGCCGGAGAAGACCGGGACGCGCACGCAGGTGCCGGCCACCTTCAGCTCCGGGATGCCGAGGATCTTGCGGCTCTCGTGGCGGAGCTTCTGCTCCTCGTCGGTCTCGTTGGAGCCGTCCTCGACGATGGCGCCGGCCAGCGGCACCACGTTGAAGGCGATCGGCCGCTGGTAGACCTTGGGCTCGGGGAACTCCACCGCGGAGCCGTCGTGGGCGAGCGCGGCGGCGCCGTCGACGACCTTGGCGGCCTGGTCCTGCAGCTCGGCCACGCCGGCCACGCCGCTGCCGGAGACGGCCTGGTAGGTGGAGACGACGAGCGCGGCGAGCCCGGCCTCCTCGTGCAGCGGGCGCAGCACGGGCATGGCGGCCATGGTGGTGCAGTTCGGGTTGGCGATGATGCCCTTGGGCCGCTCGGCGATGGCCTCCGGGTTGACCTCGGAGACGACCAGCGGGACCTCGGGGTCGCGGCGCCAGGCGGAGGAGTTGTCGATGACGACCGCACCGGCCGCGGCGACCTTGGGGGCGAGGGCCTTGGAGGTGCTGCCGCCGGCCGAGAAGATCACGATGTCCAGGCCGGTGTAGTCGGCCGTGGCCGCGTCCTCGACGGTGACCTCGGTGCCCTGCCACGGCAGCGTGCGCCCGGCCGAACGGGCCGAGGCGAACAGCCGCAGCTGCTCCACCGGAAAGTTGCGCTCCGCCAGGATCTCGCGGACGACGCCGCCGACCTGGCCGGTGGCCCCGACGATACCGATCTTCATTCCGACTGACTCCTCTGAATGGTGCTTTCACAGTCGCACTCTGCCCATCATGCCTTGTCACGCGGGGAGGGCGACCTGGCATTTCACTGGTTGAGAGGGGGCCACGCTGTGAGAGCGGCCCCGGACGGACCCTAGTGGTCCAGACCACTCACCAGGGCGAGCGCCGCGTCCACGTGCGCCCGGCCGGCCGGCAGCAGCGGCAGCCGTACGTCCGGGGTCGGGATCCGCCCCTGCGCGTGCAGGACGCCCTTCACCACCGTCGGGTTCGGCTCCGCGAAGACGGCCAGCGCCAGCGCGGTCAGCCGGTGCCCGAGCGCCCGAGCGCGCTCCACGTCCCCGGCCCGCCAGGCGTCGGTCAGCTCGACGAAGCGGCCGGTCGCCAGGTGGGCGGCGGCGAGGATGCCGCCGGCCGCGCCGAGGGCCAGCATCGACGACACGAAGGCGTCCTCCCCGGACAGCACCGCGAACCCGTCGGGCCCGGCGGCGAGCAGCTCGACGGCCGCCTGGTCCAGCCCGCCGGTCGCGTACTTGACGCCCACCACGCCGTCCAGCGCGGCGAGTTCGAGCAGGGCGGAGGCCGACAGCTGCTGCCCGGTCCGGTACGGGATGTGGTAGACGATCAGCGGCAGCGGGCTCGCCTTCGCGAGCGCCCGGAAGTGCGCCACCGTCCCCGCCTCGCCGGGCCGCAGGAACGCCGGGACGGTGACGAGCGCCGCCGCGGCCTGCGGCGCCTGCGCGCCGAGCTCGGCCAGCGACTCCGCCGTGGCCCCGGTGTCCCCGCCGTGCGCGCCGACGATCAGCTGCGCGCCGCGCCCGGCACACACGGCGGCGCACACGTCGATCACCGCCCGCCGCTCCTCGGCGCTCAGCGCGGCGGGCTCACCGGTCGTGCCGAGGGCGACGAGCCCGGCCGCACCGGCGTCGAGCACCTCGTGCGCGAGCTTCTCCAGGGCGTCCAGGGCGACGGAGCCGTCGGCGGCGAAGGGAGTGATCAGGGGGACGTAGATACCCGCGAGTTCCATGCGTCCGATCCTGCGCCGTGCCGATCACCCAGGTCCAGTTCACATTTCCGACGCTTCTCGTAAGCTGAGCCGATGCTCGACGTCCGACGCCTGCGCCTGCTGCGCGAACTGGCCCACCTCGGCACCATCGCCGCCGTCGCCGAGGCGCTCTCCTTCAGCCCTTCGGCGGTGTCCCAGCAGCTGTCCGTCCTGGAGAAGGAGGCCGGCGTCCCGCTGCTGGAGCGCACCGGCCGCCGGGTCGCGCTCACCCCGGCCGCGCTGGGCCTGGTCCGGCACGCCGAGGCGGTGCTGGCCCGGTTGGAACAGGCGGACGCCGAACTCGCCCACGCCCGCCAGGGGTTGGCCGGCCCGCTGCGGATCGGCACCTACCCCTCGGCGGCGCGCGCGATCATCCCGGCCGTCCTCGCCGAACTGGCCGGCTGGCACCCGGGGCTGGAGCCGATGGTCACCGAGGTCGACCCGGCGGGCGTCGGCGCGGCCCTGCGCGCGGGCGAACTCGACGTCGCCCTGGTCCACGAGTACGACCTCGTCCCGGCCGACCCCGAACCCGGCCTCGCGGTGACCCGCCCGGTGTTCACCGAGCCGATGTACCTGGCCGCCCGTACGCCGGGCACGGTCGCCGGACAGCGCACCGCGCCCTGGATCCTGGCCCCGCGCGGCACGCTCTGCCACAGCATGGCCGTCCGCGCCTGCGAGGCCGCCGGCTTCGCGCCGCGGGTCCGGCACCAGATCGACGACTTCACGACCGTCCTGGCCCTGGTGGCCGCCGGTCAGGGCGTCGCCCTCGTCCCCCACCTGGGCACCGCCGAGCCCCCGCCCGGCGTGGTCCTCACCCGCCTGCCCATGTACCGCCGCACCCGCGCCGCCTTCCGCGCCGGCGCCGGCTCCCACCCGGCGATCTCCGCCTTCGTCTCGGCCCTCCACACCTCCGTCCCCCCAGGCCTCGGCGGCACCATCTGAGGCTCTCCCCGCGCCCCCTTCAACTCCCCCCAATCCCTGCGCCCCGATCCGTGCTTCTCTCCCGTGCGCCTAACCCGCCAAACAGCTCGGCCCGAGCAGCTGCTTCAGATCCCCGAACAGCGCCGGATCCGACTTCACCCGGTGCCGGTCGAGCCTCAGCACCGTCGTCGACCGCGCGCCCTCCAGGCGCAACCGCACCTCGGTCGTCCCCCGGTGGCTGCTCAGCACCTCGCCGAGCCGGGCCACCAGCGGCGGCGTCACCTTCACGCTCGGGATGTTGATGACGATCGGCGCCTCGGCGTGCGCGTTCGACAAGTCCGGAACCGACAGCTCCATCCCCATCAGCCGCGGCACGTCCTCCCGCTTGTCGAGCTTGCCGCGCACGAACACCACGGCGTCCTCGACGAGTTGGGAGGAGACCAGCTGGTAGCTCGCCGGGAAGAACATGCAGTCGATCGAGCCGGCCAGATCCTCGACGGTGGCGATCGCCCACGCGTTGCCCTGCTTGGTCATCTTCCGCTGGAGGCCCGAGATGATGCCGCCGATGGTGACGATCGTCCCGTCCGGCCGCTCCGCGAGGTCCGCGACCGCGCAGTCCGCCTTGTCGGCGAGCACGTGCTCGATGCCGTGCAGCGGGTGCGAGGAGACGTACAGGCCGAGCATCTCCCGTTCCTGGGTGAGCAGGAAGGCCTTGTCCCACTCCTCGTCGGAGAAGGTGACGTCCAGCCCGAAGCTCGGCTCGTCCGCGGTCGCGTCGCCGCCGAAGAGGTCGAACTGCCCCTCGGCCTCCTTGCGCTTGACTCCGACGACGTTGTCGATCATCGGCTCGAACTGCGCGCTGAGGCCCTTGCGGGTGTGTCCGAGGGAGTCGAACGAGCCCGCCTTGATGAGCGATTCGACGGTCCGCTTGTTGCAGACCACCGACTCCACCTTGTCCAGGAAGTCGGGGAAGGAGGTGAACTTCCCCTTCGCCTTCCGGGTGCGGATCATCGATTCGACCACCGGCCCACCGACGTTGCGGATGGCGGTCAGCCCGAACCGGACGGTCTCACTGCCGTGCGGCGTGAAGTCCGAGTCGGACTCGTTGACGTCCGGCGGCAGCACCTGGATGCCCATCTTGCGGCACTCGTTCAGGTAGACGGCGGACTTGTCCTTGTCGTCCTTTACCGAGGTGAGCAGGCCGGACATGTACTCGGCCGGGTAGTTGGCCTTCAGGTAGGCCGTCCAGTACGAGACCAGCCCGTACCCGGCGGTGTGCGCTTTGTTGAACGCGTAGCCGGAGAACGGAACCAGAACATCCCACACCGCCTGGATGGCGGCATCCGAGTAGCCGCGCTCGCGGCAGCCCTTCTGGAAGGGGACGAACTCCGCCTCCAGGATCTCCTTCTTCTTCTTGCCCATCGCTCGGCGCAGCAGGTCCGCCTGGCCGAGCGAGTACCCGGCGAGGATCTGCGCGGCCTTCTGCACCTGCTCCTGGTAGACGATCAGGCCGTACGTCGGCCGGAGCACCTCCTCCAGGGGCTTCTCCAGCTCCGGGTGGATCGGGGTGATCTCCTGCTGCCCGTTCTTTCGAAGGGCGTAATTCGTATGGGAGTTGACGCCCATGGGACCGGGCCGGTACAGCGCCAGGACGGCCGAAATGTCTTCGAAGTTGTCGGGCTTCATGAGGCGCAGCAGCGAGCGCATCGGCCCGCCGTCGAGCTGGAACACGCCCAGCGTGTCGCCACGGGCGAGCAGCTCGTACGTCGGCTTGTCGTCGAGCGGCAGCTTGAGCAGCTCGATCTTCTCGCCCTTGTTCTTCTCGATCGCCTTGACGGCGTCGTCCATGATCGTCAGGTTGCGCAGGCCGAGGAAGTCCATCTTGAGAAGGCCGAGGCCCTCGCACGTGGGGTAGTCGAACTGCGTGATGGTGACGCCGTCGGTGTGCCGGGTCCAGACCGGGATGTGGTCGGTCAGCGGCTCGGCGGACATGATGACGCCGGCCGCGTGCACGCCGGGCTGGCGGATCAGGCCCTCGATGCCGCGCGCGGTGTCGATGACCTTCTTCACGTCCGGGTCGGTCTCGTACAGGCCGCGGATCTCGCCGGCCTCGCCGTAGCGCGGGTGCGAGGAGTCCGTGATGCCCGACAGCGGGATGCCCTTGCCCATGACGTCCGGCGGCATCGCCTTGGTGATCCGGTCGCCCATCGCGTACGGGTAGCCGAGGACGCGCGAGGAGTCCTTGATGGCGGCCTTCGCCTTGATGGTGCCGTACGTGACGATCATGGCGACCTTGTCGGATCCCCACTTCTCGGTCACGTAGCGGATGACGTCTCCGCGCCGGCGCTCGTCGAAGTCGATGTCGACGTCGGGCATGGAGATGCGCTCGGGGTTGAGGAAGCGCTCGAAGATCAGGCCGTGCGGGATGGGGTCGAGGTCGGTGATGCCCATCGCGTAGGCGACCAGCGAGCCGGCCGCCGAACCACGGCCGGGGCCCACCGCGATGCCCTGGCTCTTGGCCCACATGATGAAGTCGGCGACCACGAGGAAGTACGCCGGGAACCCCATCTGGATGATGGTGTCCATCTCGTACTCGGCGAGCTTCTTGTGCTCCTCGTCGTACCCGCCCGGGAAGCGCCAGTCCATGCCCTCCCAGACCTTGGACTTGAAGAAGTCCGCCTCGGACTCGAAGCCCTCCGGGATCGGGAAGCGCGGCATGAGGTTCCTGAACTGGAACATGCCCTCGGTGTCGACCCGCTGGGCGACGAGGAGCTGGCTGTTGCGGCAGCCCTCCTGCCAGGCGTCCGAGGAGTCCAGGGCGTACATCTCGGCCGCGGACTTGATGTAGTAGCCGGTGCCGTCGAAGCGGAAGCGGTCCGGGTCGGAGAGGTTCTTGCCGGTCTGCACGCAGAGCAGGAGGTCGTGGGCGCCGGCGTCGGCCTCGGTGGTGTAGTGGGAGTCGTTGGTGACCACCGGCGGGATGTTCAGCTTCTTGCTGATCTCCAGCAGGCCGTCGCGGACCCGCTTCTCGATGTCGAGGCCGTGGTCCATCAGCTCCAGGAAGTAATTTTCCTTCCCGAAGATGTCCTGATAGTCGGCCGCGGACTTGACCGCCTCGTCGAACTGCCCCAGCCGCAGCCGGGTCTGCACCTCGCCGGACGGGCAGCCGGTGGTGGCCATCAGACCGCCGGACAGCTCGGAGATCAGCTCCTTGTCCATCCGGGGCCACTTCACCAGCCAGCCCTCGGCGTAGGAGCGCGAGGTGAGCTTGAAGAGGTTGTGCAGGCCCTCCTTGTTGCGGGCCCAGATGGTCTTGTGGGTGTAGGCGCCGGACGCGGAGACGTCGTCCTTCTTCTGGTGCGGCTGGCCCCACAGGATGCGCTTGGTGTTGGACCGGGACTCGGGCGCGACGTACGCCTCGATGCCGATCACCGGGGTGATCCCGGCGGCCGTGGCCTGCTTGTGGAACTCGGCGGCGCCGTACATGTTCCCGTGGTCGGTCATCGCGACGTGGGTCTGGCCCAGGCGCTCGACCTCCTTGAACATCTGCTTCAGCCGGGCGGCGCCGTCCAGCATCGAGTACTCGGTGTGGACGTGCAGATGCGCGAACGGCTGATCGCTCAAGGCGGGGCCTCCGGAGGCTCGGTGCTTGTCTGGTGGGCCGGCGAACGCGCAGGTCACAGGGGATGCCCTGGAAACAGATGTGGCCCGAACCACCTCCCGGGGTCCGGACCATCCCTCACGCATTCACGCGTCTACTCTAGCTCCCCCGCGCTCTCTCGCCCCGCCCGCCCGGAGGGCCCCCAGGCCGGCCCGGCGAGTCGCGCCCGGGCGGCCTCCCGGACCGCCGTCTCCTCCATCGGGTCGTCCCGCAGGCCGACCAGGCGCTCCCGCACCCGGGGCTCGTCAGGGGCGCGTTCGACGCCCAGCAGCCGGGCGTCCGCCTCGCAGTCCCAGAGCGACTCGGTGTACGCCTCGCCCATCCCCGCCGACCCCACCGCCGCCAGCCCCTCCAGGTACGCGGCCCGCTCGGACGAGTGCGGCGTCCACAGCCAGAACCGCCGCAGCAGCGACGCGGCCCCCGCCGCCTCCGCCCCGAACCGCCCCAGCTCCCAGGCCAGGCCGGCGGGCCCGCGCCAGGTCTGCTCCACCCAGCACCGCTCCAGCTCGGCGACCAGCGCCGGAACTCCCCGCCCGTCCGGCGGCTCCCCCGGCCCCGCCAACGGCTCCGGCGACCCGCGCCCGTCCTCCCGGCCGTGCGCCCGCAGCGCCTCCCGGGCCTCGTCCGAGCCGTCGAGCGCCAGCAGCTCCAGCACCCGGACGGCCCGCTCGCGGGCGGCGTCCCCAGCGGACAGCAGCTCGACCACCGGCCCGAGCGGCAGTGCCAGGTCCCGCACCAGCCGCGCCAGGTAGCGGTCCCGCTGGTCCACCGAGGCGTCCCAGCGCCACTCCCACCGGACACACCCGTACACCAGCTCGGCGGCGGCCGCCGGATCCTCCGCCGCCATCAGCGCGCCCAGCCCGCGCCCCCGCTGCAACAACCCCGGCAGCGTCCCCGCCGGCGCGTACTCGTATCTCCGCTCTGCCATGGCCCCATCGTCCCCCAGGAGGCCGGAAGGTCAGCCATCCGTCTCCAGCGCGGGAAGTCGGCCGGGCCGACTTCCCGCGCAGCCGCCGCGGCTACCAACGCCCCTTCCGCGCCCACTTCGTGTCCGGCATGTCGCGTACGATCCTGATGATCGTTTACGGGGAACCGAGAGGTGGCAGCACAGGTGCGCAAGTGGGGGATGCCGGCAGCGGCACTGGTTCTGGGCGCGCTCGTCGCGGGGTGTGGGTCGGGGGGCCAGGGGGACGGCGGCAAGGGGGCCGCACCGGCAGCCGCGCCGAAGGCGGAGAAGCTCGGGCCCGATACCGGAACGCGCTACGCACGCGTCACCGTGCCGCAGTTGGACGGACTGACCTGCTCCGAGGGCAACGGCGGCTTCCACTTCGGCAGCGACCTGGACGTGCACGTCTTCGGGGTCGACGACCTGCCCACCCGCGAGGGCGGCGCTGAGGACGACCACGGAACGGCATCGTGTTTCGGGAGCCAGCGCATCAGGCTGAGCAAGGGGCAGTTCACCACGACGGTGCCCCATTTCACCGCCAAGACCCGCCTGTTCACCGCGGTCGCCGACCCGCAGAACGCTCTCGACAGGTCTTTCAAGCACACCATGGAGCTGCTCCAGGGCTACGGCCGCAAGCCCGTCGGCGATCCCAAGGGGTACTCCACCAGGACCATGGTGATGAAGTGCCAGCAGAACGTCACGGACACCTTCCCGATGACCACCTGCTTCTGGGCGAACTACAGCGCGGTCGGCTCCATCGACTTCTTCCCCCCGAACGGCGAACACGTCCCCCTGGACCAGGCCGCGGAACGAACCCGCACCTTCGCCACCGCCGCCCTCTCCACCCAGCCCGCCACTGCCGCCCCGTAGCCCCGGCCGGCACGCCGGGCCGATCGCGGGACGGCTCCCGCGCGATGGTCCACCGGCCCGTACCGGCCGAGCCCGTAGGCGCCGCGCCCGGCCGGGAACCACACTCGGACGTCGAACGATGCGGTGGCCGCCGTGACGCCCTCCGGCAGGTCCGGCAACGCGAAACCCGCCGGCGCGCCCACCAGGAGCAGTTAGTCCCCCGCCCGGATCCCGAGCTTGCGCGCCGGCGGCGTCTCCCAGTACCCGCTCAGTGGTCGCACTCGGTCAGGAAGTCCAGCGCGACGGCCCAAGCCCGCTCCGCCGCCTCGGCGTCGTAGTCGGCGAGCTCCGCATCCGTGAACAGGTGCCCGGCGCCCCGGTAGCGGTGCACCTCGACGTCCGCCCCGGCCTTGCGCATCTGCAGGTACCAGGCGTTCAGCCAGTCCTCCGTCTCGAACGGGTCCGGCTCGGCGACGTGCAGCTGCACCGGGATCTCCGTCGCCGCGTCCTCCCGCAGGTCCGACGTCCCGTGGAACAGCAGCAGCCCGCGCGCCTTCTCGTCCGCCAGCGCCAGGTTCTGCGCGAGCGAGCCCCCGAGCGAGAACCCGGCGTACACCAGCCTGCCCTCCGCCAGCGGGGCGACCGCGGTCACCGCACGCCGCAGCAGCTCGTCGCTGCCGCCGAGCTCCTCCTGGTACGCGAGCCCGGCCTCGATGTCGTCGAAGGTCCGCCCGTCGAACAGGTCCGGCGCGTGCACGGTGTGCCCGGCGGAGCGCAGCCGGTCGGCGGCGGCGTGCACGGCGGGGCGCAGCCCGTAGGCGGAATGGAAGAGGACGATCTGGGCCACGGTCCGGGTCCTTCAGCAGAGGAGGTCAGCTACCGCCCCATGATCCCCCATTTCCCACCGACCCCTACGACACGACTACGACACGACGTCCTTCCGCGCGAACCCACGGAACGCCAGCGCCAGCAGTACCACCCCGTACGACAGCGACAGCGACACTCCCTGCACCATGCCGCCCCACTCCAGCTGCGGCTGCAGCGCGTCCGCCCAGGCGTACTGCCAGTGCGCGGGCAGCCACTCCCGCAGGCTGCCGAGCGCCGTGACGGCGTCCAGCACCCCGGTGATGATCGACGCGAACACCGCGCCGCCGACCGCCCCCAGCGGAGCGTCCGTCGCCGTCGAGAGCCAGAAGGCGAGCGCCCCGATCACGAGCTCGCTCAGGAAGACGAACGCGACGGCGATGGCCAGCCGGGGCAGCGCCTCCGCCGCCGGCAGGCTGACGCCCGCCGGCAGCTTCAGATCGCCCCACCCGTACGCGGCCGTCCCGACGACCAGCCCGATCGCCGGCAGCATGACCACCGCGACCGCCGAGAACACCATCCCCACCACGAACTTGCGCGCCAGCAGCCGCGCCCGCGGCACCGGCGCGGCCAGCAGGTAGCGCAGCGAGGACCAGCTGGCCTCCGAGGCGACGGTGTCGCCGCAGAACAGCGCGACCGGGATCACGAGCATGAACCCGGTGCCCATGAACAGCATCGTGGTCGCGAAGTTGGCCCCGGACGCGGTGGCCAGCTCGATGAACGTGGTCCGGTCCTGGCGCCCGGGCGTGCCGCCGATCTGGAAGGCCGCCAGGACGATGAACGGCATCGCCGCCAGCACCCCGCCGATCACCAGCGTCCGGCGCCGCCGCAGCTGGCGCACGACCTCGACCCGCAGCGGCAGCGTCCGCCCCGCCCGGTACCCCTCGGCATGGTCCGCGGACACCTTCGCAGGCACAACAGAAGTCACGCCGCACCTCCGATCAACGACAGGAACGCGTCCTCCAGCCGCCGCTGCGGCCCGGCGCTCTCCACCGGCACCCCGAGGCGCACCAGTTCGGCGAGCAGCTCGCTCGCCGCCATCCCGTCCAGCCGCACCAGCAGTCCGCCCTCCACGGCCTCGGCCGAGCCGACCCCGGCCAGCGCGCCCACCTTCTCGACGACCGTCTCCGGCGCGAACGGCGGCGCGACCCCGATCATCAGCAGCTCCCCGGCCCCGACGATGTCACCCACCGCGCCCGTCGTCACCAGCCGCCCCCGGTCCATGACGACCAGATCGGTGCAGCTCTGCTCCACCTCGGACAGCAGGTGGCTCGACACGATGACGGTCCGGCCACCGGCCGCGTACCGGATCATCACCTCGCGCATCTCGCGGATCTGCGGTGGGTCGAGCCCGTTGGTCGGCTCGTCCAGGATCAGCAGGTCCGGCATCCCGAGCATCGCCTGGGCGATCGCGAGCCGCTGCCGCATGCCCTGCGAGTACGTCCGCACCGCGCGGTCGAGCGCCTCGCCGAGCCCCGCGATGGCCAGGGCTTCGTCGAAGCACGCATCCGCCTCCGGGCGCCCGGTGGCCTGCCAGTACAGCCGCAGGTTGGCCCGCCCGGTGAGGTGCGGCAGGAAGCCGGCGCCCTCGACGAACGCCCCGACCCGCGAGAGCACCGGCGCACCGGGCCGCACGAGGTGGCCGAAGACCCGGATCTCGCCCGCGTCCGGACGGATCAGTCCCATCAGCATCCGCAGCGTCGTGGTCTTGCCCGCGCCGTTCGGCCCGAGCAGCCCGAGGACCTGCCCCCGCTCGACCCGGAAGCCCAGGTCCCGTACGGCGTACCGGTCCGCCGCGCCCTTGTAGCGCTTGCTGAGCCCGGTGATCTGCAGCGGCACCGCGCCGAGCGCCGGGTCGTACGCGGGCCCGCCGGCCCCGCGCGCCCGCCGCCGCAGCCGCAGTCGGGGCACCAGCACCAGCCCGAGCGCCACCACGACGGCGGCCACCGGCAGCATCCAGGTCCGCACGGGCAGCGGCGTCGCCTCGGTGACGAGCTGCCCGACGGTCGGCACCGTCAGCGCCCCCGCGACGGCCACCCGGTAGGTGGCCGGCTCGACGGGCGAGGCGTACGCGAGGTCGGTGCTCGCCAGCACGAGCCGCAGCCGGTGCCCGGCCGGGAACGTGTGGTCGACGGCGGGCAGCGCCACCGTGACGGTCCGCCCGGCATCGGCACCCGTGACCCGCAGCGGCGCGGCCAACTGCTGCGGGAGCACCGCCTTCCCGTCCGGCCCGACGTCGTACAGCTTCGCGAACAGCACCGCGTCCGGCCGGTCCGCCTGCACCCGGACGGGCACGGCCGGCTGCCCGGTCAGGTGCAGCGGCCCGTCCAGCGGCGCCGAGTCGAACGACGCGTTCTGCCCGGGGAAGTCCAGCGCCAGCCCGGCCCCCAGCGAGGCCGCCTGGCTGAGCGCCCCGATCCCCGGCAAGGTCGAGATGCCCGGCGGGGCCCCGCCCGGCGGGTTGGCGAGCGTCTTCTCACCGCCGCTCAGCTCCACCGACCGCGAGCCGGTGCCGCCGAGCCCGGGGTACGCGTCCGCCGTGGCGCCGCGCAGCACGGCCTGGAACCCGGTCGAATCGACCCCACCGGTCCGAGTGACCCGGAACGCCGGGCCCGTGTCGTTCCCCCGCCCGCGCAGGTAGTGGTCGAACCACGCCGTCACCCGGTCGTCCACCCGGGCGCTCGTGTCGGTGCCGCCGTCGTGCCCGCCCGCGAACCAGTCCACCGAGACGGGCGCGCCGTTCGCCGCCACCGCCCGCGCGATGGCATCCCCCTGGTCCAGCGGGAACAGCGAGTCCTGCTGCCCCTGCACGACCAGCGTCGGCACCTTGAGCTGCCCGGCGACCGAGGACGGGCTCGACTTGTCCAGCAGCGCGACGGCGTCCGCGTCCGCGTGCCCGGTCGTCGCGACCCGGTCGTACATCTGGCAGAGCGACTCCAGGAAGCGCCCGCACCCGACCGGCCCGGCGTCGTCCGTCTTCGGCCGGCCGCCCTCGCGCGGCGAGCCGCCGGACGGCCCGAGGTCGCCCGCCGCGCCGGTGGTGAAGAAGATCCCGGCCCACAGCTTCTTGAACACCCCGTCCGCCGCGCCCGACCCCTGCACGCCCTGCGGGAACAGCGCGTCGGCCAGGTTCCACCACGTGATCTGGGTGGCCACCGCGTCGATCCGGTGGTCGTACGCGGACGCCAGCAGCGAGATCGCGCCGCCGTACGAGGCGCCGGTGATGCCGACCCGCGGATCGCCGGGCCCGTCGAGCTGCACCTCGGGCCGCTGGGCCAGCCAGTCCACCAGGTGCTTGACGTCCTCGACCTCGCGGTCGGGCGCGTTCAGCCCGATCTTCCCGCCCGAGTGCCCGAAGCCGCGCGCCGACCAGGTCAGCACCGCGTACCCCTGCCGGGCCAGCTGCTGGGCCCGCTCGCGCTCGCCCTCCTTGGAGCCGCCGAAGCCGTGCGCGAGCAGGACGGCGGGGCGCGGGGTGGAGCCGGTCGTGAAGAACGAGGTGTCCAGTTGCACCTGCTGGGCACTGCCCGGCGTCTCCGGCATCGCGAGGAAACGATCCTCCTCGTGGACCGCCTGCTCCCCACCGGCCGCCACCGCCGCCGTACCGATCCCCGCGACGGCCACCAGGGCCACCGCACCGGCCAGCAGCCTCCGCCGCGTCACCGCACCGCGACCGCGCCACCGACGCCACGCGCCACCGAAGTCCATGGCCGTTGATCGTAATCGCCGCACAGGTAGGCGTCCGATAAAGCCGCCGCCCCGACCTCCGCCCGTTTCACCCGGGTCCAGCCCGCTATGCCCGGGTATCGTACGGCTCACCCGACCCCAGTCCCCGGCGAGGTACCCGTGCTCCGGCCGCTGATCACCCTGCTCGCCACCATCGTCGCCACCCTGGCGATCGGCTGGATCGTCGACCAGGCGCTCCAGCGCCTCGCCGCCCGCAACCCGGCCGCCCCGGCCTGGCCGCTGCTCCGCAGGTGCCGGATCCCGCTCCAACTCACCGTCATCACAGCCCTGTTGCTCGCCGCGAGCCCGCTCAAGCGGATCTTCCACCTGAAGAACGACGAGGGCGCGCACCACCTGCTCCTGCTGCTCCTCCTCGCCTCCCTCGGCTGGCTGACCGTCCGCGTCGTGGCGGCCCTCCTGGAGGCCGTGCTCGGCCGCTACGAGACGGTCACCGAGGACCCCGCCCGCAGACAGCGCGTGCACACCCAGATCAGCATGCTGCGCCGCGCGGTGAGCGCGGCCATCGTCGTTGTGACGGTCGCCGTGATGCTGCTGACGTTCTCCGCGATGCGCACCATCGGCGCCAGCCTGCTCGCGTCCGCCGGCATCATCGGCATCGTCGCGGGCATCGCCGCCCAGAGCGCCCTGGGCAACTTCTTCGCCGGCCTGCAGATCGCCTTCGGCGACACCGTCCGGATCGGCGACACCGTGGTGGTGGACGGCCACCAGGGCACGGTCGAGGAGATCACCCTGTCCTACCTGGTGGTCCGGCTGTGGGACTACCGGCGCCTGATCGTCCCGGTCTCCTACTTCGTCAACAGGCCGTTCGAGAACTGGACCCGCCGCGACCCCGGCCTCCTCGCCGCGGTCCTGCTCCACCTCGACCACACCACCCCGGTCGGCGCCCTGCGCGAGGCCCTGCACACCCGCCTGGAGACCCACCCGCTGTGGGACGGCGCCGAGTGGGCCCTCAACGTCACCGACACGACCCCCAGCACCATCGTCGTCCGCGCCACCATGACCGCCCGCACCCCCGACGACGCCGCCCAACTCCGCTTCGACATCCGCGAACACCTCATCGCCTACCTATGCGACGAACACCCCGAAGCCCTCCCCCGCCTCCGCACAACCCCCTAAAAAAAGCTCCCCGCGCCCCGAACGGGCGCGGGGAGCTTTCGCGGGCGGCCGCCGGCTCCCGAAGGGCCTACAGCACTCGCGTCATCGTCCGGTGCGGTATCCCCGCATCGTCGTACACCGGCCCTTCCGCCGTGTACCCCAGCCGCTCGTAGAACCCGAGCGCCTGCACCTGCGCGTGCAGTTCCAGCTCGACGGCCCCACGGGCAACGCCCGCCGCCTCGATCGCCCGCACCAGCGAGGCCCCGAGCCCGGTCCCCCGGGCGGCCTTCACCACCGCGAGCCGCCCCAGCAGCACCCGCCCGGCGCGCCCACCGGTGAGCTCCAGCGCGGCGTCCCCGTGGATCAGCCGCCCGGTCCCGAGCGCGGTGCCGTCCGCCGCGAGCGCCAGCACGTGCACCGAGGTGGCGTCGTACTCGTCGTACTCCAGCTCCTCCGGCACGTTCTGCTCGACGATGAACACCTCGCGCCGGACTTCCCGCACGAGCTCCAGGTCCGCGTCGCCCTCCGCGACCCGGATCCCGACCGCCGCCGCCATCTCAGCTCTCCGAGGCGATGATGTCGAGCGCCTTGCGCAGGTCGGCGGGGTACTCGCTGGAGAACTCCACCCACTGCCCGTCCGCCGGGTGCTCGAAGCCGAGCGAGACGGCGTGCAGCCACTGCCGGGTCAGCCCGAGCCGCTTGGCGAGCGTCGGGTCGGCGCCGTACGTGAGGTCGCCGACGCACGGGTGCCGCAGCGCGGACATGTGCACGCGGATCTGGTGGGTGCGGCCGGTCTCCAGCTTGATGTCCAGCAGGGACGCGGCCCGGTACGCCTCGATCAGGTCGTAGTGCGTGACGGAGGGCTTGCCCTCCCGCGTCACCGCCCACTTCCAGTCCGAGCTGGGGTGCCGCCCGATCGGCGCGTCGACGGTGCCGCTCAGCGGGTCCGGGTGGCCCTGGACGAGCGTGTTGTAGCGCTTCTCGGTGATGCGGTCGTGGAACTGCCGCTTGAGGTCGGTGTACGCGCGCTCCGACTTCGCCACGACCATCAGGCCCGAGGTGCCGACGTCGAGCCGGTGCACGATGCCCTGGCGCTCGGCCGCGCCGGAGGTGGAGATCCGGAAGCCGGCCGCGGCCAGGCCGCCGATCACGGTGGGGCCGGTCCAGCCGGGGCTCGGGTGGGCGGCGACGCCGACGGGCTTGTCGACGAGCACGATGTCGTCGTCGTCGTGGACGATCCGCATGCCGTCGACCGGCTCGGCGACGATCTGCACGGGGGCGGCGGGGGCGGGAATCTCGACCTCCAGCCAGGAGCCGGCCGTCACCCGGTCCGACTTGCCGGCCATGGCGCCGTCGAGCGTCACCTTGCCGTCGGCGGCCAGCTCGGCGGCCTTGGTCCGGGAGAAGCCGAACATCCGGGCGAGGGCGGCGTCGAGGCGCTCGCCCTCCAGGCCGTCGGGTACGGGGAGGCTGCGGATCTGCGCTGCGGTACTCACCCGTACGAGTATGCCGGAAACGCGGCCCGCACCTTCCGCCGCCCGGCAGTACCCCCTACTTCGCCGCCTTCTCCGCCTGCTGGTGCACGGTCCCGTCCGGGTTGCTCCCGCGGAACGACAGCAGCACGACGAGGATCCCGCCGCACACGATCGCGGAGTCCGCCAGGTTGAAGACCGCGAAGTGCTGCACCGAGATGAAGTCCACGACGTGCCCGCGGAAGACGCCGGGCGCGCGGAACAGCCGGTCGGTGAGGTTGCCGAGGGCCCCGCCCAGCAGCAGCCCGAGCGCGATCGCCCACGGCAGGCTGTACAGCCGGCGGGCGATGCGCCAGATCACGACGATGACGGCCGAGGCGATCATGGTGAAGACGACGGTGAGCGCCTGGCCCATGCCGAACGCGGCACCGGAGTTGCGGATCACCTGGAAGGTGACGACGTCGCCGACGACCTTGATCGCCGCGTGGTTCTCCAGCCGGGCGACGACCAGCAGCTTGCTGCCGAGGTCGATCAGGAACGCCAGCACGGCGACGACCAGCAGGACGCCGATCCGCCGCGGCCCCTTGCCGCTCTCCACCGCCGTGGCGCCGCCCGCACCGTCCGCCTCGGCCGCTCCGGCGGACTCTGCGGGGTCTGCAGGCTCGGCCACGGCCACCTCCACGGCTTCGGCGGGGGCAGGGACGGCGTCGTCCCGGGTCTGGGGGGAACCTTGCGTACTGATGATCCGCTCCGCTGCCGATGGAGCTCCCCCGGCCGGAGGTGGGGGAGGGTGGTGGGCCGGTGACGACACCGATCGCTTCCCGTCACGGGGGCGTCGGGCGACATTCAGGCGACGTTACGGGGTCGAGCGTACGGCAAGCCCGACCCCCCGCGCCGCGCCGGTCGGCCGCTTCAGCGGCGTTCCTGCTTGGCCTTGCACTGCACGCAGAGCGTCGCCCGGGGGAACGCCTGCATACGGGCCTTGCCGATGGCTTGCCCGCAGGACTCGCAGACGCCGAAGCCGACGCCCTCCAGCCGCTCCAGGGCGCGCTCGGTCTGGGCGAGGCTGTCCCGGGCGTTGTTGGCGAGGGCGAGCTCGCTCTCCCTCGAAATGTTCTTCGTACCGGCGTCCACCTGGTCGTCGCCGGCTCCGTCGTTGGAGTCCCGCATCAGGCCGGAGATGGCGGCCTCGGCGGCGCCGATCTCGTTCTGCAGCCGCTCCAGCTCGCTGATCAGCTCGTTGTGCAGCTCGTGCACCTCGCCCGAGGTCCACGGCTCCTCGCCCGGACGGACCGGCAACGTGGCCGGGTCCACGGATTCTGCGCCGCGCAGCACGGTCACGGTGTCGGTGCTGGTGTTCTGCCGTGCGGTAGTGGTCACGGTCCCCTCCCCTGGATCGGCCGCCACGGCCTTGCGTGCCCGCTTGGTGGCGGTACCCGCGCCGGTTGCCTTCTCAGCCATGGCTTCGACCCCATCTACGAACGAATCGAGCCGCCGGTTCCCGGCGGCTTCCAGTGCCGGAACGATAATCCCGATCAAAACCGGTCACAACATGACATACCGACGCCCCACGATGATCCCACCCAGGCAGCCGCCCCAACCGCCACGCCCCTCGCGCTGACCAGACTTGTGCCCAGATCACCCCCTCCTAACCGCCCCGCGGGGCACCCCCGGGAGCACCCGCGAGCAGCCCTTCGGCGCATCCCCGGCACCCCGCGCCGGACGAAACCGACTTGCGGCAGCCGATACACTGGGCCTGCAAGGCGCAGATGGGACGAGTACCGACGTACGCAGCCACCAGCGACCCGGGGACGGTGCGAGCCCGGGGGTGTGCACGGCGGGAAGATCACCCCGGAGCCGCCGGAAGAACGGCCGAGAAGAGCGGCCCACTAGACCCGGCAGCAAGCCCAAACAAGAGGGCCGCACGCAGCACCGCGGCCAAGGAGGGTGGTACCGCGGGGCGGCTCGCCGTCTCGTCCCTCCGGAGGATCCAGTCCCAGCATCCGCCGGAGGTAGACGCCCGCGATGAACTCCTACAACCCCGTCCCCGCACAGGTGGACCTCCCCGCCCTCGAACACCAGATCCTCTCGTTCTGGCAGGACAACAAGGTCTTCCAGCGCAGCCTGGAGCAGTCCGAGGGCCGCCCCGAGTGGGTCTTCTACGAGGGCCCGCCGACCGCCAACGGCATGCCCGGCGCCCACCACATCGAGGCCCGCGTCTTCAAGGACGTCTTCCCGCGCTACCGGACGATGAAGGGCTTCCACGTCGCCCGCAAGGCCGGCTGGGACTGCCACGGCCTGCCGGTCGAGCTGGCCGTCGAGAAGGAGCTGGGCTTCTCCGGCAAGCAGGACATCGAGGCCTACGGCATCGCCGAGTTCAACGCCAAGTGCCGCGAGTCGGTGACCCGCCACACCGACGCGTTCACCGAGCTCACCACGCGCATGGGCTACTGGGTGGACCTCGACGCCGCCTACCGGACGATGGACCCGTCGTACGTCCAGTCCGTGTGGTGGTCGCTGAAGCAGATCTTCGACAAGGGCCTGCTGGTCCAGGACCACCGGGTCGCCCCCTGGTGCCCGCGCTGCGGTACCGGCCTGTCCGACCACGAGCTGGCCCAGGGCTACGAGACGGTCGTCGACCCCTCGGTCTACGTGCGCTTCCCGCTGACCGGCGGCCCGCTGGCCGGCCAGGCGGCCCTGCTCGCCTGGACCACCACCCCGTGGACCCTGGTCTCCAACACCGCCCTCGCGGTCAACCCGACGGTCACCTACGTGGTGGCCACCGACGGCAACGAGAAGCTGGTCGTCGCCGAGCCGCTGCTCGCCAAGGCCCTCGGCGAGGGCTGGGAGCCCACCGGCGAGTCGTTCACCGGCATCGAGATGGAGCACTGGGCCTACCAGCGCCCGTTCGAGCTGGTCGAGCTGGAGAACGCGAACTTCGTCCTCAACGCCGACTACGTCACCACCGAGGACGGCACCGGCATCGTCCACCAGGCCCCCGCCTTCGGCGCGGACGACCTCGCGACCTGCCGCAAGTACGGCCTGCCGGTGGTCAACCCGGTCCTCGCCGACGGCACCTTCGCCCCCGAGGTCCCGCTGGTCGGCGGCCAGTTCTTCAAGAAGGCCGACGAGGCCCTGGTCGCGGACCTCCAGGCGCGCGGCCTGCTCTTCCGCCACGTCGCGTACGAGCACAGCTACCCGCACTGCTGGCGCTGCCACACCGCGCTGCTCTACTACGCGCAGCCGTCCTGGTACATCCGGACCACCGCCGTCAAGGACGCGCTGATCCGCGAGAACGAGGCCACCAACTGGTTCCCGGAGACGGTCAAGCACGGCCGCTTCGGCGACTGGCTGAACAACAACATCGACTGGGCGCTCAGCCGCAACCGCTACTGGGGCACCCCACTGCCGATCTGGCGCTGCGAGGAGAACCACCTCACCTGCGTCGGCTCCCTGGCCGAACTCGGCGAGCTCACCGGCACCGACCAGAGCGCCCTCGACCCGCACCGCCCGTACATCGACGCGGTGACCTTCGCCTGCCGCGAGTGCGGCGGCACCGCCACCCGCGTGCCCGAGGTCATCGACGCCTGGTACGACTCGGGCTCGATGCCGTTCGCCCAGTACGGCTACCCGTACCAGAACAAGGAGCTGTTCGAGAAGCGCTACCCGGCGCAGTTCATCTCCGAGGCGATCGACCAGACCCGCGGCTGGTTCTACACGCTGATGGCGGTCGGCACCCTGGTGTTCGACAAGAACAGCTACGAGAACGTCGTCTGCCTGGGCCACATCCTGGCCGAGGACGGCCGCAAGATGTCCAAGCACCTGGGCAACATCCTGCAGCCGATCCCGCTCATGGACCAGCACGGCGCCGACGCGGTCCGCTGGTTCATGGCGGCCGGCGGCTCCCCCTGGTCGGCTCGCCGGGTCGGCCACGGCACGATCCAGGAGGTGGTCCGCAAGACCCTCCTCACCTACTGGAACACCGTCGCCTTCCAGGCCCTGTACGCCCGCACCGCCGACTGGGCCCCCAGCGCGAGCGACCCGGCCCCGGCCGACCGCCCGCAGCTGGACCGCTGGGTGCTCTCCGAGCTGAACACCCTGGTCCGCGAGGTCGACGCGGCCTTCGAGGCGTACGACACCCAGCGCGCCGGCAAGCTGCTGTCCGCGTTCGTCGACGACCTCTCCAACTGGTACGTCCGCCGCGGCCGCCGCCGCTTCTGGCAGGGCGACGCCGCCGCGCTCGCCACGCTGCACGAGGCGCTGGAGACGGTCACCCGCCTGATGGCCCCGCTCACCCCGTTCATCACCGAGCGGGTCTGGCAGGACCTGGTCGTCCCGGTCGACCCGGCCGCCCCGGCCTCCGTCCACCTGGCCACCTGGCCCGAAGCCGACGAGACGCTGATCGACACCGGCCTCTCGCGCCACATGGCCCTGGTCCGCCGCCTGGTCGAGCTCGGCCGGGCCACCCGCGCCGAGTCCGGCGTGAAGACCCGTCAGCCGCTGTCCCGCGCGCTGATCGCCGCCCAGGGCTGGGAGGAGCTGCCCGCCGACCTGCGCGCGCAGATCGCCGAGGAACTCAACGTCGCCACCCTCGAATCCCTCGCCGAGGTCGGCAGCTCGCTCGTCGACACCACCGCCAAGGCCAACTTCCGAGCCCTGGGCAAGCGTTTCGGCAAGGGAGTGCAGGACGTCGCCAAGGCGGTGGCCGCCGCGGACGCCGCCCAGCTCGCCGCCGACCTGCGCACCACCGGCGAAACCTCGGTCAACCTCAACGGCGAGACGATCCCCCTGTCCCCCGACGAGGTGATCATCACCGAGACCCCGCGCGAGGGCTGGGCCGTCGCCAACGAGTCCGGCGCCACGGTCGCCCTCGACCTGGCCATCACCCCGGAACTCAAGCGCCTCGGCATCGCCCGCGACGCCATCCGCCAGATCCAGGAAGCCCGGAAGAACTCCGGCCTGGACGTCGCCGACCGCATCATCCTCCGCTGGCGCGCCACCTCCGAAGAGACCGCCGAGGCCATCGCCGAACACGGCCCCCTCGTCGCCGAAGAGGTCCTCGCCACCGACTTCGCCGCCGGCGCCGCCGACTGGACCTCCGACACCTTCACCGACGAATCCCTCGGCCTGGCCTTCCAACTCCGCAAGGCCTAACTACCCCCCAACCGAAGCCGCCGGCCCCGCAAGGGACCGGCGGCTTCGCCATACCCCCACCCTCTTTCGCCCCTCCCCCACCCCCACCACCCCCACCCCACCCCCCACCAATGCACCCACCCCCACCACCCCCCCCCCCAAACCCACCCAAGGCGCGAGGGTCGCGCTGCGGGAGGGG
>NZ_JBFBDY010000023.1:0-34674 GCF_040683475.1 Kitasatospora sp. NPDC093558
GTGACCGCCTCCGGGCGGGAATCAGCTTTCGGCGAGGATGTGGGACAGCTCCCGGTCGAGGTCGAAGTGGCGGTGTTCGGTGCCGGGCGGCACCGCGGCGTCCGTCCGCTTGAGGAACGACTCAAGCGCCCGGGCCGGGGCCTCCAGCAGGGCTTCTCCTTCCGGAGAGCTCAGTGCGATGCAGACCACCCCTTGCCCGTGGCTGCGCGACGGCCACACTCGGACGTCGCCGGTACCGGTGGGTCGGTGCAGCCCCTCCGCGAGGAGATCTCGGGCGAACACCCACTCCACGGTCTCGTCGGCGCCCGTGTGGAACGTGGCGTGCACGGCGTAGGGGTCGGCGGTGTCGTAGCGCAGGCCCGCGGGGACGGGCAGTGAGGACTCGCTGGACACGATGAGGCGCAGGTGCAGCTCGCAGCTGACCGTGGTGTTCATAAGCGCCATGGCCTTTCGCTCAGTGTGCGCTCGGGGAATCGCACGTCGGCGAACGGACCATCCCACCTCCAAGCCCGATGTAAACCCCTCTGTCCTGATTGAGGGCCGAGTCGTACCCCTTACGGCGCATTGCGGAATCTTCCCCGAGTGCCCCGGCCCGGCATTACCGGGCCACTTCTCGGTTGTTTCCCGGCATGACTGTGCGAAACGACAAGACCGGTGGGAACGCGGGAACGGGTGAAGCGATCATGTCGAGCGGCCCCGGCCGGCCTCGCCGTCGTGGTCCTCGGTGTGATCATGCTGCCGCTGTCCGGCCCCGGGTCCGCCGCCGGAACCTCACGCGGCTGGTACGTCGCGCGCTACGGACCGACCGTCCCCCGGACGGCGGACGGGAGCCGGGCCGCTCCGGGGGCGGGGCCCCTGCCGGGCAGGGTGTTCGGACCACCCTCCGGGATGCGGTAATGTTTTCCCTGCACCCGGGCGATTAGCTCAGCGGGAGAGCACTTCGTTCACACCGAAGGGGTCACTGGTTCGATCCCAGTATCGCCCACCGGACAGCAT
Source organism: Kitasatospora sp. NPDC093558 (assembly GCF_040683475.1). Classification (NCBI taxonomy): domain Bacteria; kingdom Bacillati; phylum Actinomycetota; class Actinomycetes; order Kitasatosporales; family Streptomycetaceae; genus Kitasatospora; species Kitasatospora sp. NPDC093558. The sequence goes on from NZ_JBFBDY010000023.1 coordinate 997, forward strand.
GCAGGCCCTGATCGGGAAACCGGTCGGGGCCTGCGGCGCGTTCGGGGCCCAACCGCTACGCCGCCGCCTCGCAGCCGTGCTCCGGCTCCAGCCGCCGGCCGCACCCGCACCTGGCCGGCCGCAGCGGCCAGGACAGGTCCACCCGCTCCGGCGTCCCGGACCGGTCGAACCAGTTCTGCAGCCCCCGCGCCTGCGCCGCGTGCCAGATCGCCTGCCGCAGGTGCAGCTCCGCCGCCGTGAGCCCGCCCAGCGCCGCCGGGTAGCGGGCACCGATCGTCCGCGTCAGCGCCAGCGCCGCCGAGGCGTCCGCCGCCGCGTCGTGCGCGCCCGCCAGTTCGACGCCGTAGTGCGCGCACAGGTCGGTCAGCGTCCGGCGGCCCTTGCGGTAGCGGTCCACGTGCTTGTCCAGCACCCGCGGGTCCAGCACCACCAGGCCGGCCGCGCCCAGCCCGCCCGGCAGCGAGAGGCCGTGGTGGCGCCGCAACTCCCGGTCCAGCAGCGTCAGATCGTAGGGCGCGTTCATCACCACCACCGGGCGCCCGGCCCTGGCCTGGGCGGCCAGGGCCCTGGCTATCTCCGCCACGACGGTGCGGGCCGGCCGGCCGTGCGCGCGCACGTGCTCGTCGGTGATGCCGTGCACCGCCCGGGCGCCGTCCGGGATGGGGACCCCGGGATCGGCCAGCCAGGTCTCGGTCTGCACGGGTGCGCCCGGGGCGAGTTGGACGACCAGGGCGGCCGAGACGATCCGGTCGTGTTCGACGTCCACGCCGGTGGTCTCGGTGTCGAAGGAGGCGAGTGGGCCGGTGTACCAGTAGTGCTGCATGACTGCCCCTCAGACGTGCGGTCCGCACCCGGTTGATACCCGGTTCTGACGCCCGCTCAACCGTTTGGCGCAGGCCGGGCCGGGGATCCTGGCCTTGGGCCGCTGCCCAGGGGTTGGCGGGCCCGGGGGGAGGTTGGGGGCGATGGCGCTGACACAGCCGCAGCCCGACGAGGCGGCGGCGGTCCTGCGGGGGAACCTCGCGGTCACGGCCTGCATGGAGACGCTGCAGGTCGGCTACCTGCACGCGGTCGCCGCGGCGGCCGGCTGCTCGCTCTCCCAGCCCTTCCCGGACAACGGCATCGACTGGCAGGTCAGTCACGGTTCCCGGGCGCACGAGGTCGACGACGAGGTCACCATCAAGATCCAGCTGAAGGCGACCCAGCAGATCGCGCCCGACCCCGCCGGCCCGTTCTTCAGCTTCACCCTGGACAACGACCACCTGCGCAAGCTCGCCCGGGCCCGCGTCGCGGTGCCCCGGATCCTGGTCGTCATGCTGCTGCCGCGCCGGGTCGACCACTGGCTGGCGGCCCGGCCGGACGCGCTCGAACTGCGGCACTGCTGCTACTGGGTCAACCTGGCCGGCCACCCCGTCACCGGGCAGCGCCGCACCAACGTCCGGGTGCCCACCACGAAGGTCTTCGACGACCGCGCGCTGTGCGACATCATGGCCAGGGTCGGCGCGGGCGGCAGCCCGTGTCGGCCCGGCCCGGCTGGGAGGAGCCGCACCCATGACACCACCCCACGCACCGGGCGAGCCCGACGCCGCCCTGCCCGACCCGGCAAACGTCGACCCGGCGGTGCTCGCCACCCTGCTCGCCCGGCACGGCTGGGTGCGGCGCGGCGGCCCCGCCGCCCGGTACGGCCGCTGGACCTCGCCGGACGACGACCCCGGCACCAGCCTGCTCGTCCCCGCCGGCGACGGCTTCGACGACGCGGTCGAACTCCTCGCCGACGCCGTCACCGCCCTCTCCCGCTCGCACAGCCCCTCCGCCCGCTCGATCCTGCTCGCCCTCGCCGTGCCCGGCGACGAGCTGCGCTGGCACCGCGACCTGCCAGGACCGGCCGGCACCGCGCCCTGGGAGGACACCGAACGGCTCGGACGGGCGGCACGCGACATGCTCGCCGCCGGGGCCAAAGCCGGCCGGACCAGGGCCGCCTACTACGGCGCCCGGCTGGACACCTGGGCCGACGACTTCCTGGACCGCGTCCTGGTCGTCGACCAGGGCGCCGGCCTCACCGTCTACACCCCCGCCCCCGAGGGCCGCGCCGCCGTCACCACCCTCGTCCGCGCGCTGGAGGCGCTGCGCGACGCCGTCGACTACCGCCGGGTCAGCGGCGGGCCCGAGGCCTTCGAGAACGCCGTCCAGGCCGGGGTCAGCCGCGAGCTCGTGCAGTCGGTCGAGGAACTCGTGCGCGGTGCGACCGCCGCCCGGCTCGCCGTCGCCTGGTCGGCCGCGGCCGGGACGCCGGGCGGCTTCGGCGAGCGCCGCGTCGTCCTCGACTTCTCGCCCGGCGACCTGCCCGCCCTGGCCGAGGCCGCCGAACTGCTGGAGCGCATCGAGCCCGCCGTCGCCGTCACCGTCGTCGGCGTCGTCGTCCGCCTCAAGCGCGCCGACCCGGCCGGCCCCGGCACCGTGCGGCTGCGGGTGCTCGGCGGCGCCGAGGTCCGCGAGCTCAAGGTCCGGCTGCCCGACCCCGACTACCGGCTCGCCGTCGAGGCCCACCTGGCGGGCGTCCCGGTGCGGGTCGGCGGCCGGCTGGAGAGCCGTGGCGGCTTCCGTCGGCTCACCCGGCCGCACGGCCTTGAGCTGTGCGGATGGGAGGAAGGGGACCGCGAGCGGCTGCTCAAGGGACTTCAGGACGGGCTTCACGACGTGGGAGAAAGCACCTAGATCGCCGTCGGTGAACGGCGGGGGCGGTGCTCTCGGTACCATCGTCACGCGCAGCGCAGTGTTGCGTCCTCTAATCCAGCACGTCAGGAGAGACCGGTGACGGACGTCCGGGTAATCATCAGCCGCGAACCCGATCGGGAAGAGCGCGTGGTGACGACGGGCACCACGGCCGCCGAGCTCTTCGCCGACGACCGCTCCATCATCGCCGCCCGCGTCGGCGGCCAGCTCAAGGACCTCGCCTACGCCGTCCAGGACGGCGACGAGGTCGAGCCGGTCGCGATCGACAGCAAGGACGGCCTGGACATCCTGCGCCACTCCACCGCGCACGTCATGGCCCAGGCCGTGCAGCAGCTCTTCCCCGAGGCCAAGCTCGGCATCGGCCCGCCGGTCAAGGACGGCTTCTACTACGACTTCGACGTCGAGAAGCCCTTCCACCCCGATGACCTCAAGGCCATCGAGAAGAAGATGCAGGAGATCATCAAGCGCGGGCAGAAGTTCTCCCGCCGCGTGGTCACCGACGAGTCCGCCCGCGAGGAGCTGGCCGCCGAGCCGTACAAGCTGGAGCTGATCGGCCTCAAGGGCTCCGCCGCCACCGCCGGCGAGGGCGCCGACGTCGAGGTCGGCGCCGGCGAGCTCACCATCTACGACAACCTGGACGCCAAGACCGGCGACCAGTGCTGGGGCGACCTCTGCCGCGGCCCGCACCTGCCCAGCACCCGGCACATCCCGGCGTTCAAGCTGATGCGCAACGCGGCCGCGTATTGGCGCGGCAGCGAGCGCAACCCCATGCTTCAGCGCATCTACGGGACCGCCTGGCCGAGCAAGGACGAGCTGAAGGCCCACCTGGACTTCCTGGTCGAGGCCGAGAAGCGCGACCACCGCAAGCTCGGCAACGAGCTCGACCTCTTCTCCATCCCCGAGGAGATCGGCTCCGGCCTCGCCGTCTTCCACCCCAAGGGCGGCATCATCCGCCGCGCCATGGAGGACTACTCGCGCAAGCGGCACGAGGAAGAGGGCTACGAGTTCGTCTACACCCCGCACGCCACCAAGGGGAAGCTCTTCGAGAAGAGCGGCCACCTCGACTGGTACGCGGACGGTATGTACCCGCCCATGCAGCTCGACGAGGGCGTGGACTACTACCTCAAGCCGATGAACTGCCCGATGCACAACCTGATCTTCGACGCGCGCGGCCGCTCGTACCGTGAACTGCCGCTGCGCCTCTTCGAGTTCGGGACGGTGTACCGCTACGAGAAGTCGGGCGTCGTGCACGGCCTGACCCGCGCCCGCGGCTTCACCCAGGACGACGCGCACATCTACTGCACCCGCGAGCAGATGGCTGACGAGCTCGACTCGACGCTGACCTTCGTGCTCAACCTGCTCCGCGACTACGGTCTGACCGACTTCTACCTGGAGCTGTCGACCAAGGACCCGGTGAAGTACGTCGGTAGCGATGAGACCTGGGAGGAGGCCACCGCCGTTCTGGCTGCCGTGGCCGAGAAGCAGGGCCTGCCGCTGGTGCCGGACCCGGGTGGCGCGGCCTTCTACGGCCCGAAGATCTCGGTGCAGGCGAAGGACGCCATCGGCCGTACCTGGCAGATGAGCACCATCCAGCTGGACTTCAACCTGCCGGAGCGCTTCGACCTGGAGTACACGGCGGCGGACGGTTCGCGCCAGCGGCCGGTCATGATCCACCGTGCCCTCTTCGGTTCGATCGAGCGCTTCTTCGCGGTGCTGCTGGAGCACTACGCCGGCGCCATGCCGCCGTGGCTGGCCCCGGTCACCGTCACCGGCATCCCGATCACCGACGAGCACGTGCCGTACCTGCTGGAGGTCGCGGCCGAGCTGAAGAAGCACGGGATCCGGGTCGAGGTGGACACCTCGGACGACCGCATGCAGAAGAAGATCCGCAACGCCCAGAAGACCAAGGTCCCGTTCATGCTCATCGCGGGCAACGACGACGTCGAGGCCGGGGCCGTCTCCTTCCGCTACCGCAACGGCGAGCAGAAGAACGGCGTGCCCCGTGACCAGGCGATCGCCGAGATCGTTGACGCTGTGGCGCGCCGCATTCAGGTGTGACGCATTCCCCGCCTGTGCGGGGGTGATCCGAACGGTGTGCCGGTGGCCGAGGCAGTCCACGAGGCTACAGCGCGGGGCAGGCTCCTGAGGAGTCTGCCCCGCGCGGCTTTGCAAGCACCCTCGGGCGAATATGCTGATCAGCATGACGACTGAGCCGGAACTGCAGCGGGGCGTCGGTGAGCCGGACGGCTTCCGCCGCCTGTGGACCCCCCATCGGATGGCGTACATCCAGGGTGAGAACAAGCCCACCGGCCCGGCTCCGGACGACGGTTGCCCGTTCTGCTCGATCCCGTCGCTGAGCGACGAGGACGGGCTGGTCATCGCGCGCGGCGGCTCGGTGTTCGCGGTGCTGAACCTCTACCCGTACAACGGCGGGCACTTGATGGTCGTCCCGTACCGGCACGTCGCGGACTACACCGACCTGGACGCGGCCGAGACCGCCGAGCTGGCGGACTTCACCAAGAAGGCGATGACCGCGCTGCGGGCCGCCTCCGGCGCGCACGGGTTCAACATCGGGATGAACCAGGGTGCGGCGGCCGGTGCCGGGATCGCGGCGCACCTGCACCAGCACGTGGTGCCGCGCTGGGGCGGGGACACCAACTTCATGCCGGTGGTGGGGCACACGAAGGTGCTGCCGCAGCTGCTCGCGGACACCCGCAAGATGCTGGCCGAGGTGTGGCCGCAGGATTGATCGCAGGACGTCGAGGGCCCGTCACCGAGAGGAATCGGCGACGGGCCCCTTCGCGTCGTGCGTCGGTCAGCCGGCGTCGAACTGGTCGACCTTGTACGGCCGGGTGCCCTGCGCCTCGGACTTGATGATCGAGGCGCGGTTCTTGAAGAAGCGCTCGGTGTCGAGGTCGTGCTCCTCCAGGAACTCCAGCGTGGCGGCGTGGACCGCGCTGAGCACCGGGACGGAGGCGTTGAGCGCGTTGTCCGTCATGAACCGGCTGCTCCACGGCGGGTTCGCCCAGGCGTGCCGGAAGCCGAAGGGCTCGGGCAGGGCGATGCCGCCGCCGAGCCAGGCGAGCAGGCCGGGGACGCGGACGAGAGGGGCGCGCAGCGCTTGGCGCACCACTTCGTCGTTGTCGATCAGGGGGAGCTGGACGGTCCGCTCCTCCCAGAACTTGCCGGTCTTCTGGATCGTCTTCTCCTTGGGGGCGGGCTTGTCCCCGAAGATGCCGGCGACCGGGCCGAGCGCGTAGCCGGCGACCGTCACGGTGAGGGTGTTGGCGAGCAGGGTGACGGTGACGGTGAAGGTGATGATCAGCTTGCCGTCGAAGGTGATGAACTGGGTGGCGAGGTAGTGCCGGGCGCCGCCGCCGGAGAAGGTCTGCTTGTCGGCGATGGTCTGGACGGCGAAGTCGCGCATCCGGTCGCCGTCCATGTCGGCGCCCGCGGGGCGGGAGATCTCGTCGGCGTTCTCGCCGACTTCGAGCACCGCCCACTGCTTGATCGAGACGTTGGTCATGCCGCTGTTGGCGACCTCGCTGATCGAGAGGCCCTTGAGGTGGGCGCCGATCTTGCGGACGAGGTCCCAGGGGTGGAAGGCGCGGAAGTCGGCGTGGCCCTCGGCGGGGCGCAGTACGTCGACGAGGCGCCATTCGCCCCAGCGGCGTCCGACGCCGAGGATGCCCTTGGGGCCGGCGTAGTGCTGGACGTTGGTCTCCTGCTCGGCTTCGAGGCGGCCGAGCTTGTCGCGCAGGTCGGTGGCCTTCTTGTCGAGGTCGTCGCGGGGGACGGCCTTGGCGACGCTGGCGGCGACGGCGTTGCCCTCGACGAGGGCCTGCCAGCGGTCGCGCAGTTCGCGGGTGGAGCGCAGGACGATGCGTTTGGCGAGGAACCAGCCGATGACCGGGGCGATCATGGTGATGCGCAGGTAGAGGCCGAGCATTCCGGCGGCCGGGGGGCGCAGGGCGAGGAGGACGGCGACGGCGCCAGCGGCGAGGAGGGCGAGGCCACCGTAGACCTCGTTCTGGCGGGACTTGTCCTTGAGGAGCCAGGCGCGGAGGTAGAACGCGGCCAGCCAGATGAGGGTGCCGGGCAGGGCGAGGACGCCGAAGACCACGGTGATGGTGGTGAGTTGGCGGTCGCGGTTGGCGCGGTACTCCTGGGCGGCGAGGCAGTGTTCGACGATCTGGCGGGTGTCGGTGCCGAAGGAGGGCACGATGGGTTTGCGGGTGGCGCCGAGGGCCCGGGCGATCACGGCGGCGCTGAAGGCCTCGCCGAGATTGGCGCGGAACAGCCGGAAGCGGAACTTCTTGTACGTTCCGGCGCCGATCTTCTCGATGAACGGCTCGATCTCGCCGTCGCGGTAGGCGGCGGAGGAGAGCGCCTGGGTGACGGCGGTCTGCGGGCCGGCGTCCGTCCGGGGTATCTGCGCACCCGGGGTCATGTCGAGCGTGGTCACGGTGGCGTCCCCTCCTCCCCTTGTCAGCGGCAGGTTACCGTGCCGCGGTGGTGCTGCGCGGATGATCGTCTGAAGTACCGTCACGATCGGGCCGCGTTGGTCCGACAGGCATGATGCCCAGCTTCGCGGGTGTCGATACCCGGTGGTGGCCGTCCGGTGGGGCGGGTGGAGGATGATCGTGACTGCGGTGGAAGGGGTTGTGTCGTGAAGGATCCGGTGCTGGTCTTCGACGGGGACTGCGCGTTCTGTTCGTCGTGCGTGGGGTGGGCGGAGCGGTACCTGCGGCAGACGCTGGCGTCGGGGGGCTGGGAGGCGGTGCCGTTCCAGTTCGCGGATCTGGCGGCGCTGGACGTGCGGGCCGGCGGGTCGGGCGAGGTCACCTGGGAGCGTGCGGAGCGCGAGGTGCTGTGGGTGACGCCGGCGGGCCGGGTGTACGGGGGTGCGCAGGCGGTGGCGCGGCTGCTGATGCGGTCGGGTGGCGCGTGGGCGTACCTGGGTGCGCTGTTGACGCTGGCTCCGGTGCGGCCGGTGGCGGGTGTGGTGTACCGGTGGGTGGCGAAGAACCGGCACCGGATGCCGGGTGGTACTCCGGCGTGCGCGCTGCCGAACCGGGGGGTCGTTCAGTCGTCGTAGCGCTCGGCGATCGCGGCGGGCATGGGTTCGTGCCGCAGGTAGGCGCGGGTGAACTCGGCGGTGCCGTGGGTGAGCGAGCGCAGGTCGACGGGGTAGCGGGTGAGTTCGAGCTCGGGGACTTCGGCGCGCAGCAGGGTGAGTCCGGGGCCGGCGTTGTCGGTGCCGAGGACGCGTCCGCGGCGTGCGGAGAGGTCTCCGAGGACGGCGCCGAGGTAGTCGTCGGGGAGCAGCACGCTGACGGCGGCGACGGGTTCGAGCAGGCGGATCACGGCGTGTTCGGCGGCGTCGCGCAGGGCGAGGGCGGCGGCGGTCTGGAAGGACGCGTCGGAGGAGTCGACGGAGTGGGCCTTGCCGTCGGTGAGGGTGACGCGGACGTCGACGAGCGGGTGGCCGGTGGCGACGCCCTTGGCGAGCTGGGCGCGGACGCCCTTCTCGACGGAGGGGATGAAGTGCTTGGGCACGGCGCCGCCGACGACGTGTTCCTGGAACTCGAAGCCGGAGCCGGCGGGGAGGGGTTCGACCTCCAGGTCGCAGATGGCGTACTGGCCGTGGCCGCCGGACTGCTTGACGAGCCGGCCGTGGCCGGCGGCGGCGCTGCCGAAGGTCTCGCGGAGGGCGACCTTGGGTTCGACGGTGTCGACGTGGACGCCGTGGCGGGTGCGCAGGCGGTCGAGGACGACGTCGGCGTGGGCCTCGCCGGTGCACCAGAGGACGAGCTGGTGGGTGTCGGGGTTCTGTTCGAGGCGCAGGGCCGGGTCTTCGGCGGTGAGGCGGGTGAGGGCCTGGGAGAGCTTGTCGTCGTCGGCCTTGCTGTGGGCTTCGACGGCGATGGGCAGGAGGGGTTCGGGCAGGGTCCAGCCGTCGAGTTCGACGGGGTGGCCGGGGTCGTGGACGGTGTCGCCGGCGCGGGCGGTGGTGAGTTTGGCGGCGCAGACGAGGTCGCCGGCGACGGCGTGCGGGACGGGGCGCTGGAGTTTGCCGAAGGGGCTGCTGAGGGCGGTGACGCGTTCGTCGCCGTCCTGGTCGGCGGTGTGGGCGGGGCCGGTGAGGTGGATGCGGGTGTCGGGGCGCAGGGTGCCGGCGTAGAGGCGCAGGAGGCTGACGCGGCCGACGTAGGCGTCGCCGGTGACGCGGACGACCTGGGCGGCGAGGGGGGCGTCGGGGTCGCAGGCGGGGGCGGGGCGGGTGCGTTCGGTGGGGTCGGGGAAGGTGTGGGTGATGAGGTCGAGGAGTTCGGCGGCGCCGAGGCCGTTCTCGCTGGTGGGGACGGCTGGGTGGAGGGTGCAGGCGAGGACTTCGCGGCGCATGCCGGCTTCGAGGGCGTCGGTGTCGAGGGGGTCGCCGGCGAGGTAGCGCTCCATGAGGGTGTCGTCCTGGCCGGAGATGGCTTCGACGAGGCTGTCGCGGGCGGGGGCGGTGTCGGGCAGGGGGGTGGCGTCGCCGTAGGTCTGGCCGGTGAGGAGGTCGACGCTGCCGTCGGGGTGGCCGTCGTGGAGGACGGGCAGGAACAGCGGGCGCAGGGTGTCGGGGCCGAGGCCGAACGCGTCGTGGCAGGCGGTGAGGATGTCGTCGAAGCCGGTGCGGGCGAGGTCGAGTTTGGCGACGGCGATGGCGCGGGGGATGCCTTCGGCGGCGCATTCGCGCCAGAGGGCGCGGGTGGGGGCGGTGACCGGGTCGGTGGCGGAGACGACGAAGACGGCGGCGTCGGCGGCGTGCAGGGCGGCGCGCAGGTCGGCGGCGAAGTCGGGGTGGCCGGGCGGGTCGATCAGGTTGATCTTGGTGCCGCGCCATTCGAGGGGGAGCAGCGCGAGCTGGACGGAGCGCTGCTGCTGGTGCTCGATGTCCTCGTGGTCGGAGACGGTGGTGCCGTCGGCGACGCGGCCGGCCCGGCCGGTGGCGCCGGCGGTGAGGGCGAGGGTTTCGGCGAGCGTGGTCTTGCCCACACCGCTGCAGCCGATGAGGACGACGTTGCGCAGGTCGCGGGGGCCGGTGACGGCGGGGGCCTGGCCGGCTCGTGCGGTGCTGCGGTCGGGCATCGGGGTCTCCTCCCGTGGCGCCGAGGCTGTCTTTCGAAAGTCTAGGGTCGGGTCTCGCCCGGGCGCGTGTCGTGCGGGCGGCCGGTTGTCGTACGCGTGTGCGGGTCGGCCGGTGCTCCGTCGGGCGGTGCGTGCGCCGGAGCGTGTCGTCGGCGTGGCTACGATGGGTGCGCCGGGCGGGCTGATCCGTCCGGTCGTCTGCTGCGCGTGTTGCGCCAGGCGGGTACCAGGGAGATCGGAGCGGTCGGGAAGGCCATGCTCAACAAATACGCGCGTGCCTTCTTCACACGTGTCCTGACCCCGTTCGCCGCGTTCCTGATCCGGCTGGGCGTGAGCCCGGACGCCGTGACGCTGATCGGTACCGCCGGCTCGGTGGCCGGTGCGCTGGTGTTCTTCCCCCGCGGGGAGTTCTTCTGGGGCACCATCACGATCACGCTGTTCATCTTCTCGGACCTGGTGGACGGGAACATGGCGCGCCAGCTGGGCCGGAGCACCAAGTGGGGTGCGTTCCTGGACTCGACGCTGGACCGGGTCGCCGATGCGGCGATCTTCGGCGGTCTGGCGATGTGGTACGCGGGCAAGGGTGACAACAACCTGCTGTGCGCGGTGGCGATCGTGTGCCTGGCGAGCGGGCTGGTGGTGTCGTACACGAAGGCGCGGGCGCAGAGCCAGGGCCTGCCGTGCGACGTGTCGGGGCTGGTGGAGCGGGCCGAGCGGCTGGTGGCCAGCCTGGTGGCGGCCGGGGTCGCGGGTCTACACGAGTTCGGGGTGCCGTACGTGGAGTGGCTGCTGCCGGTGGCGCTGTGGCTGGTCGCGGTGGGCAGTCTGATCACGGTGCTGCAGCGGATGCTGACCGTGCGCCGCGAGGCGTTCGAGGCCGACCGCGTGGCGGCCGGGAGCTGATGGGGGGCGTCCTGCGGTGACGGACCGACTGGTGTACTGGGCCTACGCGCTGGGCTGGGCGGTGCTGAAGCACCTGCCGGAGCGGGCGGCGCGGGGGCTGTTCGACCGGCTGGCGGACTACGCGTGGCGCAAGCGCGGCAAGCGGGTCCTGCAGCTGGAGGCGAACCTGCGCCGGGTCCGTCCGGGGCTGGACGAGGCGGCGCTGCGGGCGCTGTCGCGGGCCGGGATGCGCTCGTACCTGCGGTACTGGATGGAGTCGTTCCGGCTGCCGGTGTGGAGCCGGGAGCGGGTGGCCAGGGACGTGCAGGTCGAGGGTTTCGAGCACCTGCGCGGGGCGCTGGAGGCCGGCCGGGGCGCGGTGATAGCGCTGCCGCACATGGGCAACTGGGACCTCGCGGGCACCTGGGTGGCGCAGCAGGGCCACCCGTTCACGACGGTGGCGGAGCGGCTGAAGCCCGAGCGGCTGTTCGACCGGTTCGTGGAGTTCCGGGAGGGCCAGGGCATGGAGGTCCTGGCGCTGACCGGTGCCGGGGTGAACGTGATCGGCACGCTGGCGCGGCGGCTGCGCGAGGGGCGGCTGGTGTGCCTGGTGGGGGACCGGGACCTGTCGGAGGCGGGCATCGAGGTGTCGTTCTTCGGCGAGGCGACGCGGATGCCGGCCGGTCCGGCGGCGCTGTGCCAGCGGACCGGGGCGGCGCTGCTGCCGGTGACGCTCTGGTACGACGGGCCGGTGCTGCGGGCGCTCATCCACCCGGAGGTGCCGGTGCCGGCCGCGGGCGACCGCAAGGAGCGGACGCTGGCGATGACGCAGGCGATGGCGGACGTGTGGGAGCGGGGCATCGCCGAGCACCCCGAGGACTGGCACATGCTGCAGCGCTTCTGGCTGGCCGACCTTCCGGTCCGTGAGACGGTTGGGGACACTGCAGGGGAGACGACGGGGAAGCAGGCGGGGGAGCGGGTGCGCCCGGTGCGCGAGGACGCGCCGGAGCCGGCCGGCGAGCCCGCGGCGGAGGCGACCGGGTCCTGAGGCCGGGCCCCCTGCCGTACCGGAGCACGCGAAGGAGCATGAGGAACCCGTGAAGATCGGCATCGTCTGCCCGTACGACTGGGACGTCCCCGGCGGGGTGCAGTTCCACATCCGGGACCTGGCCGAGCACCTGATCGGCCTCGGCCACGAGGTGTCGGTGCTGGCGCCCGCGGAGGACGACGAGGCGCTGCCGCCGTACGTGGTCTCGGCCGGGCGGGCGGTGGCGGTGCCGTACAACGGCTCGGTGGCGCGGCTGAGCTTCGGGATCCTGTCGGCGGCGCGGGTGCGGCGGTGGCTGCACGACGGGCGGTTCGACATCCTGCACGTGCACGAGCCGGCCTCGCCGAGCCTGTCGATGCTGGCCGCGTGGTCGGCGTCCGGGCCGATGGTGGGGACGTTCCACACGTCGAACCCGCGCTCGCGGGCGATGATCGCGGCCTCGCCGATCCTCCAGCCCGGGCTGGAGAAGATGCGGGCCCGGATCGCGGTGTCGGAGTACGCCCGGCGCACGCTGGTGGAGCACCTGGGCGGGGACGCCGTCGTGATCCCGAACGGCGTGGACGTCGGCTTCTTCGCGGAGGCCGAGCCGGACGAGCGCTGGACGGGCGGCGCGGCGGCCGGCGAGCCGGGCACGATCGGCTTCATCGGGCGGATCAACGAGCCGCGCAAGGGCCTGCCGACGCTGCTGGCGGCGCTGCCGAGGATCCTGGCCGAGCGGCCGGGCGTGCGGCTCCTGGTGGCCGGCAAGGGCGACGAGGAGGAGGCCGTTGCGGGCCTCGCGCCCGAGGTGCGGGCGCAGGTCGAGTTCCTCGGCATGGTGAGCGACCGGGAGAAGGCGCGGCTGCTGCGCAGCGTCGACCTGTACGTGGCGCCGAACACCGGCGGCGAGAGCTTCGGGATCATCCTCGTCGAGGCGATGTCGGCGGGCGCCCCGGTGCTCGCGAGCGACCTGGACGCGTTCAAGCAGGTGCTGGACGGCGGCGACGCGGGCGAGCTGTTCCCGGTGGAGGACGCGGACGCGCTGGCGAAGTCGGCGCTGCGCCTGCTGGGGGATCCGGCGCGGCTGGAGGAGCTGCGGAAGGCGGCCTCGCGGCACGTGCGGCGGTTCGACTGGTCGACGGTCGGGGCGGACATCCTCGCGGTGTACGAGACGGTGACGGCGGGCGCCGCGGCGGTCGTCGAGGAGGACGTGCGCAGCGGGCGGCGGGGCCGGTTCGGGCTGGCCAGGGACTGACCGGCGGCCGGCGGGGGCCGCCGTCGGCGCGGCTGTTCGCGGAGTTAGGGTCGGGCGACAGCACTGCTCGACCCATGGGGGCAACCGATGCCGCAGATTTCCGTCGACTACTCGTCGAGCCTGGCCGGGACCTTCGACCGCCGGGGCCTGGGCCTCGCGATCAACCGGCTCGCGGAGGGGACGATCGACGCCAAGCCGGACTCCTGCAAGACGGTGTTCCGCCAGAGCGAGGCGCTCGTCGTCGGCACCAGCGGGGCGGCGGACGACGCGCAGGTGTTCGTCCAGTTCCAGGTCTTCCCCGGCCGCAGCCCGGAGGCGAAGGCCGCGCTCGCCGACGGCGTCCTGGCGCTGCTGGCGCAGTACGTGCGGCCGGCGCCCGGTACGCGGCTGTTCACGGCGGTGGACATCGCGGACATCGACCGGGAGTGCTACCGCAACGCGGCCGTCCAGGGCTGACTCCGTCCGGGGCGGCCGGTGACACCCGGTAACGTAGCGGCCCGTGACTACGTGGATCTGGGCCGGCGTGGCCGTGGTGCTGTTCGGCATGTACCTGAGTTGGACGGCCGGTCGGCTGGACCGGTTGCACGCCCGGATCGACGCCGCCCGGGCGGCGCTGGACGCGCAGCTGGTCCGCCGGGCGTCGGTGGCGATGGAGCTGGCGACCTCGTCGCTGCTGGACCCGGCGGCCTCGCTGCTGCTGCTGGACGCGGCGCACGCGGCCCGGCAGGCGGACGACGAGCAGCGCGAGGTGGCGGAGAGCCAGCTGAGCCTGGCGCTGCGGGCCGTGCTGGCCGAGCCGGAGCAGGTGGCGGCGCTGGTGGCGGAGCCGGGCGGCGAGGAGGCCGTGAAGGACCTCACGGCGGCGGTGCGGCGGGTGCCGATGGCGCGCCGGTTCCACAACGACGCGGTGCGGGCGGCCCGGGCGGTGCGCCAGCACCGGCTGGTGCGGTACTTCCGGCTGGCGGGCAAGGCGCCGTTCCCGATGGCCTTCGAGATGGACGACGCGCCGCCGCCGGCGCTCACGCCCGAGGGCGCCCCGGCCTGACGCCCGGATAGGGCCTGTTTGTCGCATCCGGTGGGGCAGGCTGGACTTGGTGGCGCATGGATGCGTCAATTCATGCGCCTACCATAGGGCGATAGCACTGGTTCATCTTCGAGTGAGGTCTCACGTGTCCACCACCCCCACCACCGCAGACCAGCCGCAGATCGGCACCGCCCGGGTGAAGCGCGGCATGGCCGAGCAGCTCAAGGGCGGTGTGATCATGGACGTGGTCAACGCCGAGCAGGCCAAGATCGCCGAGGACGCCGGCGCTGTCGCCGTCATGGCGCTGGAGCGGGTCCCGGCCGACATCCGCAAGGACGGCGGCGTCGCCCGCATGTCGGACCCCAACATGATCGAGGAGATCATCGAGGCGGTCTCGATCCCGGTCATGGCCAAGTCCCGCATCGGCCACTTCGTCGAGGCCCAGGTCCTGCAGTCGCTCGGTGTCGACTACATCGACGAGTCCGAGGTCCTGACGCCGGCCGACGAGGTCAACCACTCCGACAAGTGGGCCTTCACCACCCCCTTCGTCTGCGGTGCCACCAACCTGGGCGAGGCCCTGCGCCGCATCGCCGAGGGCGCGGCCATGATCCGCTCGAAGGGCGAGGCCGGCACCGGCAACGTCGTCGAGGCCGTCCGCCACCTGCGCCAGATCAAGAACGAGATCGGCCACCTGCGCGCCCTGGACCACAACGAGCTGTACGCCGCCGCCAAGGAGCTGCGCGCCCCGTACGAGCTGGTCAAGGAGGTCGCCGAGCTCGGCAAGCTGCCGGTCGTGCTGTTCTCCGCCGGTGGCGTGGCCACCCCGGCCGACGCCGCGCTGATGCGCCAGCTGGGCGCCGAGGGCGTCTTCGTCGGTTCCGGCATCTTCAAGTCGGGCGACCCGGCCAAGCGCGCCGCCGCCATCGTGAAGGCCACCACCTTCTTCGACGACCCGAAGATCATCGCCGACGCCTCCCGCAACCTCGGCGAGGCCATGGTCGGCATCAACTGCGACACCCTGCCGGAGACCGAGCGCTACGCCAACCGCGGCTGGTAATCGCACACCCCCGCACCACCGAGCCGGCCCGCCGCAGCGCCGCGGCGCGCGGCGGGCCGCGCCACGCATTCCCCCAGAGATCGAACGAGGTTGAAGACCGTGAGCACTCCCGTCATCGGCGTCCTCGCCCTGCAGGGCGACGTCCGTGAGCACCTGGTGGCGCTGGCCGAGGCCGACGCGCTCGCCCGTCCGGTGCGCCGCGCCGAGGAGCTGGCCGAGGTCGACGCGCTGGTGATCCCCGGCGGTGAGTCCACCACCATGTCCAAGCTGGCCCTGCTGTTCGACGTGATGCAGCCGCTGCGCGAGCGGGTCGCCGCCGGGATGCCGGTGTACGGCACCTGCGCGGGCATGATCATGCTGGCCGACAAGATCCTGGACGGCCGTGAGGACCAGGAGACCGTCGGCGGCATCGACATGACCGTGCGGCGCAACGCCTTCGGGCGCCAGAACGAGTCCTTCGAGTCCGGGATCGCCTTCGAGGGCCTGGGCGACGCGCCGGTGCACGGCGTGTTCATCCGCGCGCCCTGGGTCGAGGCGGTCGGCGCGGGCGTCCAGGTGCTGGCCGAGCTGCCGGCCGCGGACGGCCCGGACAGCCGGATCGTCGCGGTGCGCCAGGGGAACCTGCTGGCCACGTCGTTCCACCCGGAGCTGACCGGCGACCACCGGGTGCACGCCTACTTCGTCAGGATGGTCGAGGAGCACCTCGCCGCGTAGCCCGCGGGGCCGCGTGCTGACCGTGTGCTCCCCACCGGTGACGACACCGGTAAGATCTCATCTGTTTCATTTCCATTTGGCGACGTAAAGGAGCTGGCGATGTCCGGCCACTCTAAGTGGGCTACCACCAAGCACAAGAAGGCCGTGATCGACGCCAAGCGCGGCAAGCTCTTCGCCAAGATGATCAAGAACATCGAGGTGGCGGCGAAGACCGGCGGTCCCGATCCGGCGGGCAACCCGACCCTCTACGACGCCATCCAGAAGGCGAAGAAGAGCTCGGTCCCGATCGACAACATCAACCGCGCCGTCAAGCGCGGTGGCGGTCTGGAGGCCGGCGGCGCCGACTACCAGACCATCATGTACGAGGGCTACGGCCCGAACGGCGTCGCGGTGCTCATCGAGTGCCTCACCGACAACCGCAACCGCGCCGCCTCCGACGTGCGCGTCGCGATGACCCGCAACGGCGGCTCGATGGCCGACCCGGGCTCGGTGTCGTACCTGTTCACCCGCAAGGGTGTCGTGATCGTCCCCAAGGCCGACGGCGTGGACGAGGACAAGCTCTTCGAGGTCGTCCTCGACCAGGAGCCCGAGGAGATCAACGACCTCGGCGACTCGTTCGAGATCGTCTCCGAGGCCTCGAAGATGGTCGCCGTGCGCACCGCGCTGGTGGACGCCGGCGTCGACTACGACTCGGCCGAGGCCAACTTCCTCCCGAGCATGCAGGTCGAGCTGGACGTCGACGGCGCCCGCAAGATCTTCAAGCTGATCGACGCGCTGGAGGACAGCGACGACGTGCAGAACGTCTTCGCCAACTTCGACATCTCCGACGAGGTCGGTGCGCAGCTCGACGCCGAGTGAGACGCCCGGTGACCGGTCCCGCGTGACCGTTTCCGCGTGACCGTTCTCACGGCCCGGCCCGGTGGTCCCTGGACCACCGGGCCGGTGTCGTCGGTCGGGTTGTCCGACCGGGACGGTAGCCTTCGCAGGTCGAGGACGAGAGGCGGGGCGTGACGTGCGGGTACTGGGCGTGGACCCGGGGCTGACCAGGTGCGGTGTCGGCGTGGTCGAGGGCGCGCCGGGCCGGCCGCTGCGGATGGCCGGGGTCGGCGTGGTGCGCACGCCCGCGGACGCCGAGATCGGGCAGCGGCTGCTGCTGGTCGAGCAGGGCATCGAGGCCTGGCTCGACGAGCACCGCCCCGACCTGGTCGCCGTCGAGCGGGTGTTCGCCCAGCACAACGTCCGGACGGTGATGGGCACCGCCCAGGCCAGCGCCGTCGCGATGCTGTGCGCCACCCGGCGCGGCATCCCCGTCACGCTGCACACCCCGAGCGAGGTCAAGGCCGCCGTCACCGGGTCAGGCCGGGCCGACAAGGCGCAGGTCACCGCGATGGTGCAGCGCCTGCTGCGGCTGGACGCCCCGCCGAAGCCGGCCGACGCCGCCGACGCGCTGGCGCTGGCCATCTGCCACATCTGGCGCGGCCGGACGACGAACCGGCTGGAGGCCGCGATCCAGGTGGCCCGCGCCACCCCCCAGAGAGGAAGCATCCGGTGATCGCCTTCGTGCAGGGACCCATCGCGGCGATCTCCGCCGGGCTCGCGGTCGTCGAGGTCGGCGGGGTCGGCATGGCCGTGCAGTGCACGCCGAACACGCTGGCCGGGCTGCGGCTCGGCGAGCCCGCCCGGCTCGCGACCTCGCTGGTCGTCCGGGAGGACTCGCTGACGCTGTTCGGCTTCGCGGACGACGACGAGCGGGCCGTCTTCGAGATCCTGCAGGCCGCGCCGGGCGTCGGGCCCAAGCTCGCACAGGCGATCCTCGGCGTGCACAGCCCCGACGCGCTGCGGCTGGCCATCGCGAGCGGGGACGAGAAGGCGCTGGTGGCGGTGCCCGGCATCGGCAAGGCCAAGGCGGCCAAGCTGCTGCTGGAGTACAAGGACAAGCTGGGCGCCCCGCACGGCAGCGTCCCGGCGCAGAAGCCGCTCGCCGCCGGGCCCGCGTCGTGGAGCGAGCAGCTGCACTCCGCGCTGGTCGGCCTCGGGTACGCGCCGCGGGAGGCGGACGAGGCGGTCTCCGCCGTCGCCCCGGAGGCCGAGGCGCAGGCCGTCACCGACGTCGGCGCCCTGCTGAAGGCCGCGCTGCGCACCCTGAACCGGGCCCGCTGAAGCCCCGCCTGACGATCTGTCCGTTTGTCGACATTGGAGCCCCCGCTGATGACCCCGTACGACTCCGACCCGACGGCCGACCGGCTGGTCACGGCCGCCGCCGACGGCGAGGACCAGGCGGTCGAGGCGGCTCTGCGGCCCAAGCTGCTGGGGGAGTTCATCGGCCAGGAGCGGGTCCGTGAGCAGCTGTCCCTGGTGCTCCAGGCCGCCCGCAAGCGCGGCGCCGCGCCGGACCACGTGCTGCTGAGCGGCCCGCCCGGGCTCGGCAAGACGACCCTGTCGATGATCATCGCGGCCGAGCTGGGCGCGCCGATCCGGATCACCTCGGGGCCGGCCATCCAGCACGCGGGCGACCTCGCGGCGATCCTCTCCTCGCTCACCGAGGGCGAGGTGCTCTTCCTCGACGAGATCCACCGGATGTCCCGGCCGGCCGAGGAGATGCTCTACATGGCGATGGAGGACTTCCGGGTCGACGTGATCGTCGGCAAGGGCCCGGGTGCCACCGCCATCCCGCTGGAGCTGCCGCCCTTCACCCTGGTCGGCGCCACCACCAGGGCCGGCCTGCTGCCACCGCCGCTGCGGGACCGCTTCGGCTTCACCGGGCACATGGAGTTCTACGCGCCCGCCGAGCTCCAGCGGGTGGTGCACCGCTCGGCCGCGCTGCTGGACGTCGAGATCGACCCGGCCGGCGCCGCCGAGATCGCCGGGCGCTCGCGCGGCACCCCGCGCATCGCCAACCGGCTCCTGCGCCGGGTGCGCGACTACGCCCAGGTCCGGCACGACGGCGTCGTCACCGCCGGGATCGCGGCCCAGGCGCTGGACGTCTACGAGGTCGACGCCCGGGGCCTGGACCGGCTGGACCGCGCGGTGCTGGACGCGCTGCTGCGGCTGTTCGGCGGCGGGCCGGTCGGTTTGTCGACACTGGCCGTCGCGGTCGGTGAGGAGGCCGAGACGGTCGAGGAGGTCGCCGAGCCCTTCCTGGTGCGCGAGGGCCTGCTCGCCCGCACCCCGCGCGGCCGGATCGCGACCGCCGCGGCCTGGCACCACCTCGGGCTGACCCCGCCGGTCCAGACCACCCGGGGCGCCGTCCCGGCCCAGGCCGAACTCTTCCCGCCCGACGAGGGCTGAACGGGTGATGGTGGGCGTCCCCCGGTTCCCGCAGGGCCCCGGTACCACACGGGGCGGAGATGCCGGGGGAGAAGTCCGGGGAAACTGTGCAGGCGGAGGGTCGCCACTTTCGGCGGCATGATGCGATGCTTGGCGTTGTCCGATCAGTTCGGGGTCGCCTAGACTCCGCCGGACCGCCCCTCTCACCTGACGGGCCGACCAATACCACACAGGCCGCCGACCGGCGACCCGTAAAGGACCCTGGCTGCAGTGAACTTCATCATCCTTCTCCTCCCGATCATCGCGATCGTGCTCATGTTCCGGTCGCAGAAGAAGCGCCAGCAGCAGATGCAGAGCATGCAGACCTCGCTGGAGCCCGGGGCGGGAGTGCGCACCATCGGCGGTCTGTACGCCCAGGTGAAGGCGGTCCACGACGAGACCGTCGAGCTGGAGATCGCGCCCGGCGTGTTCGCCCACTTCACCAAGAGCGCGATCGCGGCCGTCCTGGACCCCCAGGAGTACGACGCGATCATCAACGGCCGCCCCGCCGAGGACGAGCTGTCCGAGCCCGAGGACGCCGACGCCGACGCCGCGCCGGCCGAGGACAAGCCGCTGACGCTCACCAAGGACAGCGCCGAGAAGCGCGATGCCGAGGGCGGGGCTCCCGCGAGCAAGTAGTACGGACGGGCAACCCGCCCGGCCGCGCGGCGCAGTGCCGCGAGCCCACAGGACCTCAGGGCCGCAGAACCGCCATGCCCCCGCCCCGCCACGAGCCGGACGGGGGTCCGGTCGGCCAAGTGGCATGGACAGGGAGAAACGAGCAAGGTGGCAACACCCAAGTCGCGCCCGCGCGACGGCTACCCAGGGCGGGCGCTGGCCCTCATCCTGGTCGTCACCGTCGGACTGGTCGCCCTCATGTTCGGGACGGGCAACACCAAGCCCCGGCTCGGAATCGACCTCGCCGGCGGCACCAGCATCACGCTGACCGCGAAGTCGACCGACCCCAAGGCGATCAACAAGTCCAACATGGACATCGCCACCGGGATCATCGAGCGCCGGGTCAACGGGATGGGTGTCTCCGAGGCGGAGGTCCAGACCCAGGGCTCGGACACGATCATCGTGAACATCCCCAAGGGCGGGGACAAGGAGAACGCCGCCGAGAAGGTCGGCACCACCGCGAAGCTCTACTTCCGCCCGGTCCTGGCCGTGGCGCCCAGTGGTCTCCAGGTCCCGACCCCCACCGCCACCCCGTCGGCCGGCGCCTCCGGCACCCCGGCCGCGGCCCCCTCGGCCACCGGTTCGGCCGCTCCGAGCGCCGCCGCCTCCGGCGCGCCGTCCGCGGCCGCCGGCACTCCCAGCGCGAGCGCGAGCGCCACCAAGCAGGGCCGCGCGGTCGGTGAGGCCCTCGCGGCCGACGCCAGCCCCTCCACCGCCGCCACCGGCGTGAGCGCCGCCGCGAGCGCCCCGGCCTCCGGCGCGCCGTCCGCCGCCGCCTCCGGTGCCCCGAGCGCCCCCGCCACGGCCCCGAACCCGGCCGACCTCTCGGCCGCGATGACCCAGGGCACGGTGCCGCCGGAGCTCCAGGCCGCGTTCGCGGCCCTCGACTGCACCAACCCCGCGGCGCGCCTGGGGTCGGGCCAGCAGGCCGAGGACAAGGCGGTCGTCGCCTGCTCCCAGAAGCCCGAGCGCGGCGGTGCCTACTCCAAGCTCGTCCTCGGCCCGGTGGCCGTGAAGGGCTCGGACGTCTCCAAGGCCCAGCCCGGCCTGGACACCCAGCAGGGCAACGGCTGGCAGGTCCAGCTCCAGTTCAACAGCAAGGGCACCGACGACTTCGCCGCCGTCACCGGCAAGCTGGCCGCCCTGCCGGACCCGACCAACCAGTTCGCCATCGTGCTGGACAACGAGGTCGTCTCCCACCCGTACGTGCGCAGCGCCATCCCGGGTGGCACCGCCGTCATCTCCGGCACCTTCAGCCAGGAGGAGGCGCGGGACCTGTCCAACGTGCTGAGCTACGGCGCCCTGCCGCTGGACTTCGGCAAGGGCGAGATCACCACCGTCTCCCCGCAGCTCGGCTCCGACCAGCTCAAGGCCGGTCTGATCGCCGGCGCGATCGGCATGCTGCTGGTGGTCGCCTACTCGGTGATCTACTACCGCGGCCTCGGCCTGGTCTCGATCGCCGGTCTGATCGTCTCGGCGATCCTGACCTACTCGATCATGAGCCTGCTCGGCGGCGGGATCGGCTTCGCGCTGAACCTGCCGGCGGTCTGCGGTGCGATCGTCGCGATCGGTATCACCGCCGACTCGTTCATCGTGTACTTCGAGCGCATCCGCGACGAGGTCCGCGAGGGCGCCCCGCTGCGCCCGGCGGTCCAGCGGGCCTGGCCGCGCGCCCGGCGCACCATCCTGGTGTCGGACTTCGTCTCGTTCCTCTGTGCCGCGGTGCTCTACATCGTCTCCGTCGGCAAGGTGCAGGGCTTCGCCTTCACCCTGGGTCTGACCACCGCGCTCGACGTCGTGGTGATCTTCCTCTTCACCAAGCCGATGATCACCCTGCTGGCCCGCCGGAAGTTCTTCTCCGACGGCCACCCGTGGTCCGGCCTGGACCCGAAGCGGCTGGGCGCCCGCCCGCCGCTGCGCAGCAGCCGTCGCCGTAGCCCCTCCTCTGCCGCCGTGAAGGAGGCCTGACACCGTGTCACGCTTCTCCAATCTGGGCCACCGGCTCTACCAGGGCGAGATCAGCTTCGATTTCGTCGGCCGCCGCAAGATCTGGTACTCGATCTCCGGCGTGATCGTGCTGGTCGCGGCGATCGGCCTGGCCATGGGCCTGCACCTGGGCATCGAGTTCAAGGGCGGCTCGGTCTACACCGTCGCCAAGCCGGGGCTGACCGTCTCGCAGGCGCAGACCACCGCCGATGAGATCGTCTCCTCGCACCCGCTGGTGCAGTCCACGGACAACAACAAGATCCGCATCCAGGTCAGCACCGACGAGCAGAAGAGCTCGGACGAGATCCGCTCGCAGCTCTCGCAGAAGCTCTCCGTGCCGCTGGACACCGTCGAGGCCCAGGTGATCGGCCCCAGCTGGGGCAAGCAGATCTCCGACAAGGCGCTCACCGGTCTGATCGTCTTCATGATCCTGGTGACGGCCTACCTGGCGATCGCCTTCGAGTGGCGGATGGCGGTGGCCGCCCTGGTCGCCCTCATCCACGACCTCCTGATCACCATCGGGGTGTACGCCCTGGTGGGCTTCGAGGTCACCCCCGGTACGGTGATCGGCTTCCTGACGATCCTCGGGTACTCGCTCTACGACACGGTCGTCGTCTTCGACACCGTGAAGGAGAACACCAAGGGGCTCACCAAGCAGAACAAGCTCACCTACAGCGAGGCGGCCAACGCGGGCCTCAACCAGACCCTGGTGCGTTCGCTCAACACCACCGTGGTCGCCCTGCTGCCGGTCGCCGCGCTGCTGTTCATCGGTGGCGGCCTCCTGGGTGCCGGCACGCTGAACGACATCTCGCTCGCGCTGTTCATCGGTCTCGCGGCCGGTGCGTACTCCTCGATCTGCGTCGCCACCCCGCTGCTGGCGCAGCTCAAGGAGGAGCAGCCGCAGATGAAGGCGCTGCGCAAGCGGGTCCTCCAGCACCGTGCGAGCCAGGCGGCCAAGGCCGACGCGGCCGAGGGCGCGGAGGGCGCGGAGGGCGAGGAGCCGGCCGACGAGCCGGCGGGTATGGTCGGTCAGCGCGGCCGGTCGGCCGGCACCTCGCGTGCCAAGGGCCGTCCGTCCGGCAAGCGCTGAACCCCGACCCGAAGGACAGGACACCGTGACCACCGCCGACACCGCACTGGCCGAGCTGCTGAACAGCCGGATCCGGGACGTCCCGGACTACCCGAAGCCGGGTGTGCTGTTCAAGGACATCGCGCCGCTGCTCGCCGACGCCGAGGCCTTCGGCGCCCTCACGCGGGCGCTCGCGGACCGGGCGAAGGAGCTCGGGGCGACGAAGGTGGTCGGCCTGGAGGCGCGCGGCTTCGTGCTGGCGGCTCCGGCGGCCTTCGCGGCCGGGCTGGGCTTCGTGCCGGTCCGCAAGGCCGGCAAGCTGCCCGGCGAGGTGTTCCGGCGCTCGTACGAGCTGGAGTACGGCTCGGCGACGCTGGAGGTGCAGTGCGACGCCTTCGCGCCCGGTGAGCGGGTGCTGGTGGTGGACGACGTGCTGGCCACCGGTGGGACCATCGGTGCCTCGCTGGACCTGGTGAAGGAGGCGGGCGCCGAGCTGGCGGGCGTCGTCGTGCTGATGGAGCTGGGCTTCCTGGATGGCCGCGAGCGGCTGGCCGGGCACCTGGACGGCGCTCCGCTGGAGACCCTGGTCACCGTCTGAGGGCCCGCAGGGCCCGAGTGACAGCCGAGCGACAGGCGGCGGTCGGATCAGCCGACCGCCGCCTTCGCGTGTCCGCACCCGGGCGGCTGAACACCGGGGCGCCCGGCTCGGTACCATGAAGATTCATCCCCTCCCGGTTGTGCGCTGGTGGCGCGGCCCGTGAGGGGCCGGCCCCGGTGCCCCGAGGAGTGTCCTTGCCCGACGAGGTTGTGCCCACGGCCGCAGCGGCCGCCCCCGAAAACAGTCCCACGCCCTCGGGGGCCACCCCGGCACGCCCGGCGCCTTCCTCCTCGCGTTCGTTCCCGCCCACCGGCCGCGGCTCCGCGACCGGTGGCATGCGCGCCCGTCTGGCCCGCCTCGGCGGCCAGCGCTCCAGTGTGCTCAACCCCGTCCTGGAGCCGCTGTTCCGCTCGATCCGGGCGAACGACCCGAAGGCCGACCCGGCGCTGCTGCGCGACATCGAGCGCGCCTACGCGGTGGCCGAGAAGTGGCACCGCGGGCAGAAGCGCAAGAGCGGCGACCCGTACATCACCCACCCGCTGGCCGTCGCGACGATCCTGGCCGAGCTGGGTATGGACGCCCCGACGCTGATGGCCGGGCTGCTGCACGACACCGTCGAGGACACCGACTACGGCCTGGAGACCCTGCGCAAGGACTTTGGCGACTCGGTGGCCCTCCTGGTGGACGGCGTCACCAAGCTGGACCGGGTCAAGTTCGGCGAGGCCGCGCAGGCCGAGACCGTCCGCAAGATGGTCGTCGCGATGGCCAAGGACCCGCGCGTCCTGGTGATCAAGCTCGCGGACCGCCTGCACAACATGCGCACGATGCGCTACCTCAAGCGGGAGAAGCAGGAGAAGAAGGCCCGCGAGACGCTGGAGATCTACGCTCCGCTGGCGCACCGGCTGGGCATGAACACCATCAAGTGGGAGCTGGAGGACCTCGCCTTCGCGATCCTCTACCCCAAGATGTACGACGAGATCGTCCGGCTGGTCGCCGAGCGCGCCCCCAAGCGGGACGAGTACCTGGCGACCGTCATCGACCAGGTCCAGGGCGACCTGCGCGGCGCCCGGATCACCGCCTCCGTCACCGGCCGGCCGAAGCACTACTACTCGGTCTACCAGAAGATGATCGTCCGAGGCCGGGACTTCGCCGAGATCTACGACCTGGTGGGCATCCGGGTCCTGGTCGACACCGTCCGCGACTGCTACGCGGCGCTGGGCACCATCCACGCGCGGTGGAACCCGGTGCCGGGGCGGTTCAAGGACTACATCGCGATGCCCAAGTTCAACATGTACCAGTCGCTGCACACGACGGTGATCGGGCCCGGCGGCAAGCCCGTCGAGCTGCAGATCCGCACCTTCGACATGCACCGGCGGGCCGAGTACGGCATCGCCGCGCACTGGAAGTACAAGCAGCGCGCGGTGGCCGGCGCCTCCAAGGTCCGCACCGACACGCCGACCCAGGTCCGCAAGGACGACAAGGCCGGTGCCGTCAACGAGATGGCCTGGCTGCGGCAGCTGCTGGACTGGCAGAAGGAGACCGCCGACCCGGGCGAGTTCCTGGAGTCGCTGCGCTTCGACCTGGCCAGCAACGAGGTCTTCGTCTTCACGCCCAAGGGCGACGTGATAGCCCTCCCGGCCGGCGCGACCCCGGTCGACTTCGCCTTCGCGGTGCACACCGAGGTCGGCTACCGGACCATCGGGGCGCGGGTGAACGGGCGGCTGGTGCCGCTGGAGTCGACCCTGGAGAACGGCGACACCGTCGAGGTGTTCACCTCCAAGGCGGAGAACGCCGGACCCTCCCGGGACTGGCTGGGCTTCGTCAAGTCGCCGCGCGCCCGCAACAAGATCCGCGCCTGGTTCTCGAAGGAGCGCCGCGAGGAGGCGATCGAGCACGGCAAGGAGGCGATCGTCCGGGCGATGCGCAAGCAGGGCCTGCCGATCCAGCGGATCCTGA
Source organism: Kitasatospora sp. NPDC093558 (assembly GCF_040683475.1). Lineage (NCBI taxonomy): Bacteria > Bacillati > Actinomycetota > Actinomycetes > Kitasatosporales > Streptomycetaceae > Kitasatospora > Kitasatospora sp. NPDC093558. The sequence continues at coordinate 26,416 of NZ_JBFBDY010000023.1, forward strand.
CCGGCGACTCGCTGGTCACCCTGGCCCACGAGATGCGCTACCCCGACATCTCCTCCCTCTACGCCGCGATCGGCGAGGGGCACGTCGCCGCGCAGAACATCGTCCAGAAGCTGGTCCAGGCGCTCGGCGGCGAGGAGGGTGCCACCGAGGACCTGGCCGAGACCGCGACCCCGACGCACGACAACCGGCGGGCGATCCGGCGCCGGGCCAAGGGCGACCCGGGCGTGATCGTCAAGGGCGTCGAGGACGTCTGGGTCAAGCTGTCCCGCTGCTGCACCCCGGTGCCGGGCGACCCGATCGTCGGCTTCGTGACCCGCGGCAACGGCGTCTCGGTGCACCGCGCCGACTGCGTCAACGTCGAGGCGCTCAGCCAGCAGCCCGAGCGGATGATCGACGTCGAGTGGGCCGCCACCCAGTCCTCGGTCTTCCTGGTGGCGATCCAGGTCGAGGCGCTGGACCGCTCGCGCCTGCTCTCGGACGTCACCCGGGTGCTCTCGGACCAGCACGTCAACATCCTGTCGGCGGCGGTGCAGACCTCGCGCGACCGGGTCGCGATGAGCCGCTTCACCTTCGAGATGGGCGACCCGAAGCACCTCGGCCACGTGCTCAAGGCCGTCCGCGGCGTCGAGGGCGTCTACGACGTCTACCGCGTCACCTCGGCCCGCAAGTGACGTAGGCCGCCCACGTGCGGCGGGCATGAGGAAGGCCCCCGGGGATTTGTCCCTCGGGGGCCTTCCGGCGTTCAAGCGGGATCAGCCGCTGAACTCCTCCTGGCTCTTGTGGGCCTGCTCCAGCAGCTCCTGGACGCCGGCCAGCTCCTTCTCCAGCTTGGTGACCTTGGAGGCGTTGCCGGCGGCGCGGGCCTTGTCCAGGTCGGCCTGGATCTTGTCGGCCTTGGCCTGGAAGAGACCGACCATGCCGGCGGCGCGGGCCTTGGCCTCCGGGTTGGAGCGCTTCCACTCGCTGTCCTCGGCCTCGCGGATCGCCCGCTCGACCGCGTTCAGGCGGCCGTCCAGCTTCGGACGGGCGTCGCGCGGCACGTGCCCGATCGCCTCCCAGCGCTCGTTGATCTCCCGCAGCGCGGCCTTGGCGGCCTTGAGGTCGGTGATCGGCAGGATCGCCTCGGCCTCGACCGCCAGCGCCTCCTTGAGCTTCTGGTTCTCGACCTGCTCGGCGTCCCGCTCGCTGAACACCGCGGAACGGGCCTGGAAGAAGACGTCCTGCGCGCCGCGGAACCGCGCCCACAGCTCGTCCTCGATGTCCCGCTGGGCCCGGCCGGCGGCCTTCCAGCGCGCCATCAGGTCGCGGTAGCGGGCCGCGGTGTCGCCCCACTCGGTGGACGAGGACAGCGCCTCGGCCTCGGTGACCAGCGACTCCTTGGTCTGCCTGGCCTGCTCGCGCTCGTTGTCCAGCGCCGCGAAGTGCGACTTGCGGTGCTTGGAGAAGACCGAGCGGGCGTGCGAGAAGCGGTGCCACAGCTCGTCGTCGCTCTTGCGGTCCAGCCGGGGCAGGCCCTTCCAGGTGTCCACCAGGGCGCGCAGCCGGTCGCCGGCCTCCCGCCACTGGGTGGACTCGGCGAGCTGCTCGGCCTCCGCGACCAGCGCCTCCTTGGCGGTGCGGGTCTCGTCCTGGGCCTTGGCCCGGGCGGCCTTGCGCTCCTCGCGCCGGCTCTCGATCTCACCGGCCAGCGTGTCCAGTCGCTTGGCCAGGGCGTCCAGGTCGCCCACCGCGTGGCCCTCGGTCACCTGCGCGCGCAGGTGCTCCAGCGCGGTCTGGGCGTCCTTGGCGGCCAGGTCGGTGGTGCGCACCCGCTTCTCCAGCAGGCCGATCTCCACCTCGATGCCCTGGTACTTGCGCTCGAAGTAGGCCAGGGCCTCCTCGGGCGAGCCGGCCTGCCAGGAACCCACGACGCGTTCGCCGTCGGCCGTCCTGACGTAGACCGTGCCCTGCTCGTCGACACGGCCCCACGGGTCGCTGCTCATAGCGCGTCCTCCACATGACGTCGCGCCCGCGCCGGGGCGGCGCGCGTCCGTCGTCCACAGTTGATGTGCGGCGGACCGAAGAAGTCCGCCGTCCCCGTCCGCCGTGTCCTGCTCGCCGAGGGTGACGGCTAAGGCGGGTCCGGGCACCCTACACAACGCCAACATAGGCGACCAGGCCCGGTGCTGTCCGCATCCGGGCCGGGCGATTTCGGGCCGGGGCCGCGCCGGAGCGCGCTCGGGCGCACTCCGGGGCGGGCCCCGGGGGTTGTCAACCCTTGGCCGTGGTCACCGAGTTGAGGGTGACGTCGGCCATCGGGTGGCCGTCCGGGCGGCCCTCCAGGGTGCCCGCGGCGGCGATCTTCTGCAGCACGTCCAGGCCACCGGTGATCTTGCCGAAGGGGGTGTACTTCGGGTCGAGCTGGGTGTCCTTGTAGACCAGGAAGAACTGGCTCCCGTTGGTCCCCGGGCCGGAGTTGGCCATCGCCACGGTGCCCGCCGGGTAGGTCGCGCCGGTCAGGTTCTCGTCGGCGAACTTGTAGCCGGGGCCGCCCGTGCCGCCCGGCGCCGTCGCGCTGGCGGTCGGGTCGCCGCACTGGAGCACGAAGATGCCGCCGGTGGTGAGGCGGTGGCACTTGGTGTGGTCGAAGTACTGCTCGCCGGACAGGAAGGCGAAGGAGTTCACCGTGTGCGGGGCCTTGGCCGCGTCCAGGGTGATCGTCACCTTGCCGCAGTTGGTGTCCAGCGTCGCGGTGTAGCTGCCCGAGGCGTCGACCGTCATGGCCGGCTCGGCCTGCCACTGCTTGCCGTTGGGCTTGCCCGCCGCCGGGTCCGTGCAGCCCTCGACCGGCTTTCGGGTCGGGACCGACGGCTCGGTGGCGCCGGTCGCCGCGGGCTGCGTCGGCGCGGCCTGGGCGGTGTCCTTCTTGTCCTTGTCGTCCGAGCTGAAGGCGCCCGTGGCAAAGAGCGTGCCACCGCCGGCCAGGACCACCACGGCGAGCGAGGCGCCGAGGATCGTGTTGCGGCGCTTGCGGGCAGCCGCCGCGGCGACGCGGCGCTCCATCTGGCGCTCGTACTTCTCGCGGGCGAGCTGCCGCCGCCGCTGTTCGCTGCTGACCACCGGCCGTGTCTCCTGAACGATGTGCGCTGGACCTCCCCTGCCCGATGAGCGGACAAGGAGGGATGGTGAAGGATTCCGGAGCGGATCATCGCATCCATCGGCGGCCAAGTGTAGGGACCCGGCCCGTAAGAAGGCAGTGAACCTGTCAGACGAACCGCGCCCGGCACCCCGATCTGGTTCGCAACCGGACCCGCACCGCCGGTAGGCTGCCCCTAAATCACTCTTGGCACCATCCGTACTGGCAGCCGCCACAACCTGTCGCCGCACACCGAAGGACGCGCGTGTTCATCGCCGGATTCCCCGCAGGAGCCTGGGGCACCAACTGCTACCTGGTCGCGCCGGGGCCCGGTGAGGAGTGCGTCATCGTCGATCCCGGCCACCAGGCGGCCGCCGGCGTCGAGGAACTGGTCCGCGAGCACCGGCTGAAGCCCGTCGCCGTGCTGCTCACCCACGGCCACCTCGACCACGTCGCCTCGGTGGTCCCGGTCTGCGGCGCCCGCGGCGTCCCGGCCTGGATCCACCCCGAGGACCGGTACATGATGGCTGACCCGGAGAAGGCGCTCGGCCGCTCCCTGGGCACCCAGCTGATGGGCGAGCTCACCGTCGGCGAGCCCGACGACGTGCGCGAACTCACCGACGGCAGCGTGCTGGAACTGGCCGGCCTGCAGCTCACCGTGGACCACGCCCCGGGCCATACCGGGGGGTCGGTGACCTTCCGGACGCCCGGTGCCGAGGACCTCCCCCCGGTGCTGTTCTCGGGCGACCTGCTGTTCGCCGGCTCCATCGGGCGTACCGACCTCCCGGGCGGGGACGGCGAAGCGATCATGCGCTCGCTGGCCCGGGTGTGCCTGCCCCTCGACGATTCCACCGTGGTCCTCTCCGGCCACGGCGGTCAGACCACCATCGGCCGCGAGCGCGCCACCAACCCCTACCTCCGACAGGCAGCGGGGGCGGCCGGCGCCCCGGCTTTCCCGCGACGAGGAATGTGACGGAAGAGAAGTTGAGCACCTTCACCGCCCCCAAGGGCACCTACGATCTGCTGCCCCCCAGCTCCGCGACCTTCCTGGCGATCCGCGAGCGCCTCTCCGCGCCCGCCCGCCGGGCCGGTTACGGCTACATCGAGACCCCGGTCTTCGAGGACGTGAAGCTGTTCTCCCGCGGTGTCGGCGAGTCCACCGACATCGTGAGCAAGGAGATGTACAACCTCACCACCAAGGGCGGTGACGAGCTCGCGCTGCGCCCTGAGGGCACCGCCTCGGTGCTGCGCGCCGCGCTCCAGGCCAACCTGCACAAGCAGGGCAACCTGCCGGTCAAGCTCTGGTACTCCGGCTCGTACTACCGCTACGAGCGCGCCCAGAAGGGCCGCTACCGCCAGTTCGCCCAGGTCGGCGCCGAGGCGATCGGCGCCGAGGACCCGGCGCTGGACGCCGAGCTGATCATCCTCGCCGACGACGCGTTCCGCTCGCTGGGCCTGAGCGACTACACGCTGCTGCTCAACAGCCTCGGCGACAAGCAATGCCGCCCGGTCTACCGCGCCGCCCTGATCGAGTTCCTCGCCGGCCTCGACCTGGACGAGGACACCCGCCGCCGCGCCGAGATCAACCCGCTGCGCGTCCTCGACGACAAGCGCGAGTCCGTCCAGGAGCAACTCGTCGGCGCGCCGATGCTGCGCGACTTCCTGTGCGAGGACTGCAAGGCGTACGACGAGAAGGTCCGCGAGCTGCTCACCGCCAACGGCGTCGCCTTTGTCGACGACCCGAAGCTCGTGCGCGGCCTGGACTACTACACCCGCACCACCTTCGAGTTCGTGCACAACGGCCTCGGCGCCCAGTCCGCGATCGGCGGCGGCGGCCGCTACGACGGCCTGTCCGAGATGATCGGCGGCCCGGCGCTGCCGTCCGTCGGCTGGGCCCTCGGCGTGGACCGCACCTTCCTCGCGCTGGAGGCCGAGGGCGTCGTCCTCGACCTGCCGCCCGCCACCTCCGTCTACGCCGTCGCGCTCGGCGAGGAGGCCAAGAACGTCCTGTTCGCCAAGGTGGTCGAGCTGCGCCGGGCCGGCGTCGCCACCGACCTCGCCTTCGGCGTCAAGAGCATCAAGAACGCCATGAAGTCCGCCGACCGGTCCGGCGCCCGCTTCGCCCTGATCGCCGGGGACCGGGACCTCGCCGAGGGCGTCGTCCAGCTCAAGGACATGAGCACCGGCGAGCAGTCCCCCGTCGCCCTCGACGCACTCGTCACCACCCTGAAGGAGAAGCAGCTGTGATCCGCACGCACGACGCGGGCACGCTCCGCCCGGAGCACGCAGGCACCACCGTCACCCTGGCCGGCTGGGTCGCCCGCCGCCGCGACCACGGCGGCGTGGCCTTCATCGACCTGCGCGACGCCTCCGGCACCGTGCAGATCGTGGTCCGCGACCTGGACTCGGTGCACGGCCTGCGCGCCGAGTACTGCGTCAAGGTCGTCGGTGACGTCCGGGTGCGCCCCGAGGGCAACGAGAACCCCGACATCCCGACCGGCGCCGTCGAGGTCGTCGTCAGCGACATCGAGGTCCTCTCCGAGGCCGCGCCGCTGCCGTTCCCGGTCGCCGAGTACGAGCCGGGCACGGTCAACGAGGAGGTCCGGCTGCGCTACCGCTACCTGGACCTGCGCCGCGAGGGCCCGGCCAAGGGCCTGCGGCTGCGCTCCAAGGTCAACAACATCATCCGCCGGGTGATGGAGGAGAACGACTTCCTCGACATCGAGACGCCGTACCTCACCCGCTCCACCCCCGAGGGCGCCCGCGACTTCCTCGTCCCGGTCCGCCTGCAGCCCGGCCACTGGTACGCGCTGCCGCAGTCGCCCCAGCTGTTCAAGCAGCTGCTGATGGTGGCCGGCATGGAGCGCTACTACCAGATCGCCCGCTGCTTCCGCGACGAGGACTTCCGCGCCGACCGGCAGCCGGAGTTCACCCAGCTGGACATCGAGGCCTCGTTCGTCGACCAGGAGGACATCCTGGCCCTCGGCGAGAAGATCGTCGGCGCCATCTGGCGCGAGGTGCACGGCTACGAGGTCCCGAACCCGCTGCCGCGGATGACCTACGCGGATGCCATGTCCCGCTACGGCTCCGACAAGCCGGACGTCCGCTTCGGCCAGGAACTCACCGACCTCACCGAGTACTTCAAGGGCACCGAGTTCCGCGTCTTCCAGGCCCCGTACGTCGGTGCCGTGGTCATGCCGGGCGGCGCCTCGCAGCCCCGCAAGGCCCTCGACGCCTGGCAGGACTGGGCCAAGGCGCGCGGTGCCCGGGGCCTGGCCTACGTCGTCATCGACGCCGAGACCGGCGAGCTGCGCGGCCCGGTCGCCAAGAACCTCTCCGAGGAGCACCTGGCCGGCCTCGCCGCCGCCGCGGGCGCCAAGAACGGCGACGCGATCTTCTTCGCGGCCGGCAAGCAGCGCGCCTCGCAGGAGCTGCTGGGCGCCGCCCGCCTGGAGATCGGCCGCCGCTGCGAGCTGATCGACGAGTCGCAGTGGGCCTTCCTCTGGGTCGTCGACTTCCCGATGTTCGAGCCGATCGAGGACGACAAGGGCGAGTTCCAGGGCTGGCACGCGGTGCACCACCCGTTCACCGCCCCGACCGCCGAGTCGCTGGCCACCTTCGACACCGACCCGGGCTCGGCCCTGTCCAACGCCTACGACCTCGTGCTCAACGGCTCGGAGCTGGGCGGCGGTTCGATCCGTATCCACCAGCGGGACGTCCAGAAGCGCGCGTTCGACGCGATCGGCCTGTCCGAGGAGGAGGCGGCCTCGCAGTTCGGCTTCCTGCTGGACGCCTTCAACTACGGCCCGCCGCCGCACGGTGGCGTCGCCTTCGGCCTGGACCGGATCGTCACCCTCCTCGGCGGGTACGACACCATCCGGGACGTCATCGCCTTCCCGAAGACGTCCACCGGCGGCGACCCGCTGACCGGCGCCCCGACCCCGATCACCCCGGCGCAGCGCCGCGAGGCCGGCGTGGACGCCCAGCCCAAGGTCCGCGAGGACGCCAAGTCCGAGACGCAGCCCAAGGGCTGACGCACCATCAGCTAGCCTGCAACGGCCCCGGACGGTCCACCCACCGTCCGGGGCCGGTCCACAAGGACGTGTGACACAGGGAGGGTTGACCACCCATGATGGTCAGTACCAGAGTCGAATGCCCGGACGACGCCCCGGCCACCCGACGGGTCCACATGGCGGCGTTCCCCGGCCCGGACGAGGCGGACCTCGTGGACGCGCTGCGCCGCGACCCGGCCTGGCTGCCCGGCCTGTCGGTGGTGGCGGTGGACGACGGCGGGCTGGTGATCGGACACGCGCTGCTGACCCGGCTGCGGGTCGGCGAGGACGGCGAGGGCCTGGCGCTCGCGCCGGTCGCGGTCGCGCCGGAGTGGCAGCGCAAGGGCGTCGGCGAGCTCGTCGTGCGGGCGGCGCTGTCGGCGGCCGAGGAGGCGGGCGAGAAGCTCGTGGTCGTCCTCGGCGACCCGGCCTACTACCGGCGGTTCGGTTTCGCGCCGGCCCGGCTGCACGAGGTCACCGGCCCGTTCGAGGTGCCGGAGGCGTACTTCCAGACGCTCGCGTTGCCCGCGTACGACGGTGCACCGCGCGGTCTGTGCCGCTACCCCGAGCCCTTCGAGGCTGCGGCCTAGTCCCGGCCGCCTGGTCCGCGCTCCCGGAGGCGAACGTGGCCCGGCAGCTGTGCACGAACGCGGCCATCGCCGGGGTGAGCCGGCGCTCCTTCGGCCAGTAGAGCCCGACCTGGCTCGGGCCGAGGTCCGCCACCGGCCGGTACGCGACGTCCTCGCGCGGCGCCGGCCGGCTCATGGTCTCCGGTGCGATGCCGATGCCCTGGCCGCACACGCGCCATGCTGACAGCGGTGCTCAAACAGCTCGTCCAGAGCTGTATCTCTCGCGACGCCAGCCGGTGAGCGTCGGCTGCGAGACAACCATCCGTGCGGCTGGGACGTCGGCCACTCGTCATCGCAAGTCATTTCAGAGCTTCCCGCAGCGGCTCGTCTGCATCCATGTCCCATGGTTGACCGGTCCGGCAGGTCTGGGCGAAGGTTGATCGCCGGTCCCGCGACCGGTGACCGGGGGAGTGCGGGGGGGGGGCGGGTGGGGGTGGGCGGCCGGGGCGGCCCCCCGCACAGC
>NZ_JBFBDY010000024.1:0-32367 GCF_040683475.1 Kitasatospora sp. NPDC093558
GGCCGCCGCTCCCCCGGGGCGGCGGCCCGTCCGCACGCAGGGGAAACGCCACCTCCAGGGGCCGGTACACCGCCCGGTACGAAGATCGGCGGACGGCCGGGTACCCCTGTGAGGCGCGCCCCGGATGAGGCAGGATGGAAGGTGGAAAGGGCGGCCTCTCTTGCCGGCCACCACGTGCACCGAGGAAGAGGACCCCATGAGCATCGACCCGTCGTCCATCCCGTCGTTCGGCGTCCCCCAGGGCGGACAGCCCGGCGGACAGGGACGGCCGGCCGGCCCGCCGCCGATCGTCGTCCCGGACCAGGCCCTGGTGACCCAGCTGCTCGACCAGATGCAGCTCAAGCACGTCGTGGACGAGGAGGGCGACCTCACCGCTCCCTGGGAGGGCTTCCGCGTCTACTACATGTTCCGCGGCGAGCAGAAGGAGCTCTTCGCGGTGCGCGCGTTCTACGACCGCGCGTACCCGCTGGAGAAGAAGGGCGAGATCCTCGACCTGATCGACGAGTGGAACCGCGAGACCCTCTGGCCGAAGGTCTACACCCACACGCACGAGGACGGCGTGGTCCGCCTGATCGGCGAGGCCCAGATGATCGTCGGCACCGGCGTCAACCTGGACTACTTCGTCACCACCACCGCCAACTGGACCCAGGCCTCGGTCGGCTTCGAGCAGTGGATCGTCGAGCGCCTCGGCCTGCAGGACGACATCGAGGACGGCAAGGGCGAGGCCCCCGAGGGCACCGACGAGGCCTGATCTCCTCCCCCGCACGTCTGGGACGGCCCGCCACCGCACGCACGGTGGCGGGCCGTCCTTGTCCCGGGCCCCCGCCTACCCCAGGATGGCTCCGACGACGAGCTGTGTGAGGAGCCTTCCGCATGGGAACAAGGCCGCTGCTGAACCGCCGACTGGCCGGGATGGGAACGACGATCTTCGCCGAGATGTCCGCCCTGGCCACCGCCACCGGCTCGATCAACCTCGGCCAGGGGTTCCCCGACACCGACGGGCCCGAGGAGGTCCGCGAGGCCGCCGTACGGGCGCTGCGCGAGGGCCGCGGCAACCAGTACCCGCCCGGCCCCGGCGTCCCGGAGCTGCGGGCCGCGATCGCGGAGCACCAGCAGCGTTTCTACGGCCTCGCGTACGACCCCGACACCGAGGTGCTGGTCACCGCCGGCGCCACCGAGGCCATCGCCGCCGCCCTGCTCGCGCTGCTGGAGCCCGGCGACGAGGTGATCGCGTTCGAGCCGTTCTACGACTCGTACGCCGCCTGCATCGCGATGGCCGGCGCCGCGCGCGTGCCGCTCACCCTCCGGGCGCCCTCGTTCCGCCCCGACCTGGACGAACTGCGCGCCCTGATCACCCCGCGCACCCGTCTCCTGCTCCTCAACACCCCGCACAACCCCACCGGCACCGTCCTCACCGCCGACGAGCTCGCGACGATCGCCGCCCTCGCCGTCGAACACGACCTCCTGGTGATCACCGACGAGGTCTACGAACACCTGGTCTTCGGCGCCGCCCACCACCCCATCGCCGCCCTGCCCGGCATGCGGGAGCGGACCTTGGCCATCTCCTCGGCCGGCAAGACCTTCTCCTTCACCGGCTGGAAGGTCGGCTGGGTGACGGCCACCCCGGCCCTCGTCTCGGCCGTGCGCACCGCCAAGCAGTACCTGACGTACGTCAGCGCGGGCCCGTTCCAGTACGCCGTCGCCGAGGCGCTCGGCCTCCCCGACGCGTACTTCGACACCTTCCGCGCCGACCTGCTGCGCAAGCGCGACCTGCTCGCCGAGGGGCTCTCCGCGGCCGGCTTCCGCGTCTTCAGCCCCGAGGGCACGTACTTCATCACCACCGACATCACGCCGCTCGGCGAGAAGGACGGCATCGAGTTCTGCCGCACCCTGCCCGAGCGCTGCGGCGTCGTCGCGATCCCGAACGCCGTGTTCTACGACAACACGGACGCCGGGCGCAGCCTGGTCCGCTTCACCTTCTGCAAGCGGGACGACGTGCTCACCGAGGCGGTCGCGCGGCTCCAGCGGCTCTGACGACGACGTTCCCGGCGACGATCCCGATGGGCCCGATGATCCTGATGATTCGTCAACTCGCCTTCCATATAAGCATCGTTGATGCAATCTGATGTCCGAGGGGAAATCCCCCGTGCCTCCCAGGCACACACCGCCGCCCGCCGGATCCACCACCCGGCGGGCGGCGGCGCATCCGGCGCACTGCCCGCGCACAACCCGCGCGCACGGCGCACAACCCGGAGCATGGGGCGCACGCTGTGCAAACTCGCACACCGGGTCGATCAGAGCCGGGAAGCAGGTGTGCTCGAAACGGTGAATGCTTGACAAAGTTGGGTAAATCACCGACGGACCCGGCGTATTCATGCTTCTCTGCTGCTGAATCTCCAGCCGGAATCCTTCCTTCCACGGTCGGCCGCGCCCAGGGCCGCACAGCCACGAACAGCCTCGCCATCGCCTAGGCCTAGTCGCTGCTGCTTCGGTGGGCGCGCACGGAGCTGAAACGCGGAGCCGAGCATGCTCACCACACTGCAGACCTCCTACACGGACACCCGCGCCGGTGACCTGGCGTGGTGCCTGGGCGGCGACCCGCTGCCCGCTCTCGCAGTCCGCGACCTGAGACTCGACGGCAACGGCCGCGCCGGCACGACCGGCACCCTCCAGCTGCGGCTGCTCGGCGCCTCGCACCAGGTGGTCATCGCGGCCGGCCCGGGCGAGTGCCTGGAGACCGTCGCCTGCCTGCCCGGCCGCCGCACCCCGCTGCCCGCCCGGGTGGCCAAACAGGTGGGCGGCTGGGAGTACGAGTTCGCCGCCCGCATCGAGGTGCTCCCGCCGCACGACTTCGCGGCCCGCGCCCAGGAGCTCCTGGCCCTCGTCGAGGGCCACCCGCGCGGCCTGGCCGGGATCTTCCCGGGCGACCCGAGCGCCTTCACCGCGCTGGTCACCCAGGGCGGCGCGGACCGGCTGCTCTGGCGCACCTGGCACGCCTACCCGCAGGAGGGGCAGCTGGTCTGCACCCGCTCGTCGCTCGTGGTCGCGCAGCCGTGAACCACACCGGCCCGGCGGGCGGCGACGAACCTGCGATAGCCCTTGAATCGCACGCAGGAACGATTCGTCAACTGGGCGTCCCGCACAGTCCGTCGGATGGGTGCAGCTATCCGTCCCGCCCGTCGCCTAGCGTTTGTTCGTGATCAATCATCCAGCCGGTCCGCCCACGCACCCGGGCGTCGACCTCGACGACGACAGCCCACCCCGGCCCGGGCGGAACCTCACCCCGCTGCCCGCCCGCCGCCGGTCCCGGCTGCGCTCCCGCCCCCGGCTGGCCCGCTTCACCGTCCTGCTGGCCGCGTTCGTCTGCGCGGCCTGCGGACTCGTCTACGAGCTCGAACTCGTCGCGCTCGGCGACTACCTGCTCGACGACACCGTCACACAGACCTCGGTCGTGCTCTCCGTCATGGTCTTCGCGATGGGCCTCGGCTCGCTGCTCGCCAAACGCCTCACCCGCCGCCCCGCCACCGCCTTCGCCCTCGTCGAGTGCGCCCTCGCCCTCACCGGCGGGCTCTCCGTCCTCGCCCTGTACTCCTGCTGGGCCTGGACCGGCCGCTACCAGCCCGCCATGGTCGGCCTCACCTGCCTGATCGGCATCCTCATCGGCGCCGAGATCCCGCTCCTCATGACCCTCATCCAGCGCATCCGCCGCGAGGACGCCGGCCGGGCCGCGGCCGACCTCTTCGCCGCCGACTACGTGGGCGCGCTCATCGGCGGCCTCGCCTTCCCGTTCGTCATCCTCCCCGGCCTCGGCCCGGGCACCGGTGCCCTCGTCACCGGCGCCGTCAACGCCGTCTCCGGGGCCGCCGTCGTGCTCTGGCTCTTCCGGGAGGAACCGGCCCCCCGGATACGACTGCTGCTCTGGGCCGCCTGCGGCCTCGTCCTCGCCCTCCTCGCCGGCGCCGCCGCCGGCTCCGACGCCATCGAGGACGCCGCCCGGCACGCGCTCTACGGCGCCGACGTGCGCTACGCCACCCGCAGCCGCCAGCAGGAGATCGTCCTCACCGGGCCCGCCGAAGGCCCGCTGCGGCTCTACCTCGACGGCCGGCTCGCCGTCTGCGGGCCCGACGAGTACCGCGGCAACGAAGCCCTCGTCCACCCCGCGATGGCCGCCGGACCGGACGCCCGCGTGCTCCTCCTCGGCGGCGGCGACGGACTCGCCCTGCGGGAGGTCCTGCGGCACGGCGGGGTCCGCGGCGTACAGGTCGTCGAGCCCGACCCCGCCCTCACCGCGCTCGCCCGCACCGACCCCGGCCTCGCCGCCCTCGCCGGGCACTCCCTCGACGACCCCCGGGTCCGCACCACCGCCGCCGACCCCCTGGAGTGGCTGCGGCACTCCCCCGCCGACCGCCCGTACGACGTCGTCCTCGCCGACCTGCCGGCCCCGGACGACGGCGGGCCGGTCAAGTTCCACTCCCAGGAGTTCTACGGCCTCGCCACCCGGTTGCTCGCCCCCGGCGGCCGCCTCGCCGTCCGCGCCGGCGCCGACGCACACGGGCTGTGGCAGACCGAATCCGGGCTCCGGGCGGCCGGCCTGCGGACCGTCCCGTACGCCGTCCAGGGCCCCGCCACCGCGAGCTGCCGGACCGGAGCGACGGAGGGCACCCAGCACTTCCTCCTCGCCGCCGAAGCCGAGCCACCCCTCACCCTCGCCCCCGACGCCCCCCCCCCCCGCGCCATCACCCCCGCCACCCTCCACACCTCCACCACCCACCTCACCGCCCTCCGCCCCCCACACCCCCCAGCCGCACTGAGCCTGCTGGGCCCCCGCTGAGGAGGGTCCGACGAGAAGGACCAGCCCGGCACTCCCCGCACAGAAAGTCGGCCACGTCGACTTCCTGCGCAGGTAGCCCCGGGAAGAACCTGCCGATGGCAGCGGAGCGACACCGGGCCGCCACACGCCGGCGAACGGACCGGCGGGCACCGCGCAGGAAGTCGGCCACGTCGGCTTCCCGCGCAGGCGGCCCCCGCCAGGAACCTGCCGATGACGGCCGAGTGACACCGCGCCGCCACACGCCGGCGAACCGGCTGGCGGGCACCGCCCAGGAAGTCGGCCACGTCGACTTCCCGCGCAGAAGCGCAGCAGCACGAGCACCTGCGCGAGTGACCGGGCTGGTGGCAGTCGGGCCGCAGCTGTGGTCCGACGGCGGCATCCACCGGGCCGGGGGCGGATGGGTCGGCGGGGCCGAGGCGGCGGGGGTGTGAGGCGCTTGTGCGGGCGGGGTTGGTGGGGGTGGGGGAAACCGGGTGGGCGGTAGGTGGGGACCGGGTGGGGTTGGGTCGGTAGGCTCCGTGGCATGGAGCATGAGGTTGTCGTCCCGATGGCTGCCGAGCTGGTGCGGCAGGCGCTGCAGGATCCGGCTGTGCTGGCCCGGAGTGTCCCGGGGCTGAGCACCGAGCCGACGGCCGTCGGCGGTGGGCCGGCGGAGGAGATCGCGGGCCGGCTGCGGGTGCGGATCGGCGGCTCCACCATCACCTACAAGGGCGTGCTGTCGCTGATCGAGGGCCGCGAGGGCGTGCTGACCGTCCTCGCCGAGGGTCAGGAGGCCCGCGGCACCGGCGAGGCGACGGCCACCGTCCGGGTGAGCGTCACGGCCGGGGCCGACGAGGGCACCTCCGTGGTCCGCTTCACCGGCGACCTGAGCGCCACCGGCCGCCTCACCGAGTGCGACGACGAGACCCTCGCCGCCACCGGCCGCCGCCTGCTGGACCGGTTCGCCACCGCTCTCGTCTCCCCGGACGAGGCGACGGACGACGAAACCGAAACCGAGACCGGGACCGAGGCGCAGGCGGACACGGAGAGCTCGGAGGACGAGGGCAGCGTCGTGTTCATCGAGGAGCACCAGGACCACCCCGGCGACGACCTCGACGACGACCTCTCCGACCTCATCGCCTTCTCCGACGCCGACGCCGAACGCTTCGGCCTTCCCACCGGCGGCGACGACGAGCACGAGGACGCGGTGGCCGAGGAGCTGCCCGCCGAGCTGCCGTTCGAGTACGAGGAGGAGCCCGCGCTGACCGGCCCGGTGCGTCGCAGCATCGTCGGCCGCTCCGCCGAGGAGGTCGACCACGCCCCGCCGCGCGGCCGCTACGCCCCCGCCCTGCCGGCCCGCAGCGCCCGCGCCCGCGCGGCGTCCCGCTGGGGCGGCGACGCCGGCGGGATCGTCGTGCCCGGCCCGGGCGGCCGCAGCGCGATGCCGTGGGTGATCGGCGGCGGGGTCGCCCTGCTGGGCGGCGCCGTGGTGCTGGTGCGGGCACTGCGCCGCAAGTAGGACGCCGGGTCGGGGCTTTCCTCAGCCCCGTCGTCTCAGCCCCCGTCGTCCACCCGGCGCAGGGCGTGTCCGCGGCTTGCCTGGCGGGCAGGGGGCCGGCCGCAGGGCCTAGACTGAACGCTCATGAGCAACGACCGCGACGCCCTGCTGGCACAGATCAAGGACAAGGCCGTCGTGCACGGCAAGGTCACCCTTTCCTCCGGCAAGGAGGCCGACTACTACGTCGACCTGCGCCGGATCACGCTGGACGGCGTGGCCGCCCCGCTGGTCGGCCGGGTGATGCTGGACGCGACCTCCCACCTGGACTACGACGCCGTCGGCGGGCTGACCCTGGGTGCCGACCCGGTCGCCGCGTCGATGCTGCACGCCGCCGCCGCGCAGGGCCGGACGCTGGACGCCTTCGTGGTCCGCAAGGCGGGCAAGGCGCACGGGCTGCAGCGCCGGATCGAGGGCCCGGACGTGAAGGGCCGCCGGGTGCTGGCGGTCGAGGACACCTCCACCACCGGTGGCTCGGTGCTGACCGCCGTCGAGGCGCTGCGCGAGGCGGGCGCCGAGGTGGTCGGCGTCGCGGTGATCGTCGAGCGCGGTGGCGCCGCCGCCGTCGAGGCGCAGGGCCTGCCCTACGTGACCGCCTACACCGCGGCCGACCTGGGTCTGTAACCCACAGAACGCGAACCCGCAGAACGCGAGAGGGGCCCGGTCCCGTCCCACGTGTTTCACGTGGAACAAGGACCGGGCCCCTTCTGCCGTCCGGCCGTCCGGCCGTCCGGACTCAGCCGCGCCGGTGGCGTCCGCCGCTCTGGGCGGCTTCGCCCGCGGCCTCGACGCCGCCCGCCTTCTTCTTCTTGCGCTCCCGCAGGACCTCGATGAGGATCGGCGAGACCGACAGCAGGACGATCAGCAGCACCGCCGGGATCAGGTACTTGTCGATCACCGGGGCGAGTGCGTCGCCGAAGAAGTAGCCGATCAGCAGCATGGACTCGGTCCACAGCACGCCGCCGATGACGTTCCACAGGAAGAACGTCCGGGCGGGCATCTCCAGGGTGCCCGCGACCGGGTTGAGGAAGGTGCGGACGATCGGCATGAAGCGCGCCAGTACGACGGCCTTGCCGGGTCCGAACTTGGTGAAGTACTCCTCCGCCTTCATCACGTACTCGCGGCGGAAGATCTTCGAATCGGGCTTGTCGAACATCTTGGGCCCGACCTTCGCCCCGATCAGGTGCCCGAGCTGGGCGCCCGCGATCGCCGCGATCGGGGCGCCGGTGAGCAGGAGCGCGATCGGCAGCTTGGCGCCGTCGCCGAGCACCGACGAGGCGGCGTTCGAGGCGGCGACGCCGGCGATGATCAGGAGCGAGTCGCCCGGGAAGAAGAACCCGACCAGCAGGCCGGTCTCCGCGAAGATAATCGCGAGAAGCCCGATGGCGCCGAGGGACGAGATCAGTTGTTTGGCGTCGAGCAGGTTGACGGCCAGCTGGTTGTAGTCCACGGGCGCAGGATAGCGGTCGTACCTTGACGGCGGACTCCGCCCGGGCTCCCTACCGCCTTCCCGCGGCCCCCCCGGGAGGCGTTCCGACTGGCGGGCTCCTGCTGACCTGCGCGCACGAGTCTGGGAAGATGACACAGGCGTCCGGTCCGCGGTCGCAAAACACCCTCGTTGTCTGCCGCGGTGGTCGCCCCGAACCTTGGTACCGGTGTGCCGGACCGCAGAGCCGCGCGTCGGCGGCCGGTACCCCGGAGTCGTCACGAAGGCGTACCCAGCGTCGGACATCACCGTCCGTACGCCGCAACCCGACAGGAGCGGATCGCATGCCCATCGCAACTCCCGAGGTCTACAACGAGATGCTGGACCGGGCCAAGGCGGGCAAGTTCGCCTACCCGGCCATCAACGTCACCTCGTCGCAGACCCTGCACGCCGCGCTGCGCGGTTTCGCCGAGGCCGAGAGCGACGGCATCATCCAGATCTCGACCGGTGGCGCGGAGTTCCTGGGCGGCCAGCACAACAAGGACATGGTGACCGGCGCCGTCGCGCTCGCCGAGTTCGCCCACATCGTGGCCGCCAAGTACGACATCACCGTCGCGCTGCACACCGACCACTGCCCGAAGGACAAGCTGGACGGTTACGTCCGTCCGCTGCTGGCGGTCTCCGCCGAGCGCGTCGCCAAGGGCCGGAACCCGCTGTTCCAGTCGCACATGTGGGACGGCTCGGCCGAGACCCTGGCCGACAACCTGGCGATCGCCCAGGAGCTGCTGGCCCAGGCCGCCGCCGCCAAGATCATCCTCGAGGTCGAGATCACCCCGACCGGCGGCGAGGAGGACGGCGTCACCCACGAGATCAACGACGAGCTGTACACCACCGTCAACGACGCCGTGCGCACCGCCGAGGCGCTGGGCCTGGGCGAGAAGGGCCGCTACCTGCTGGCCGCCTCGTTCGGCAACGTGCACGGCGTGTACAAGCCGGGCAACGTCGTGCTGAAGCCGGAGCTGCTGCGCGAGCTGCAGGACGCGATCGGCAAGCAGTACGGCAAGACCGACCCGTTCGACTTCGTCTTCCACGGCGGCTCGGGCTCGACCGCCGCGGAGATCGCCACCGCGCTGGAGAACGGCGTCGTGAAGATGAACCTCGACACCGACACCCAGTACGCCTTCACCCGCCCCGTCGCGGCGCACATGTTCCAGAACTACGACGGCGTGCTGAAGGTCGACGGCGAGGTCGGCAAGAAGAACACCTACGACCCCCGCACCTGGGGCAAGCTGGCCGAGGCCGGCATGGCCTCCCGCGTGGTCGAGGCCGCGCAGCAGCTGCGCTCGGCAGGCAACCGCCTGAAGTGAGCCCGGTAGCGGCGCCGATCCCGGCGGCGTGAACGTCGGTGCCCCCGGTGGTCCGTCCACCGGGGGCACTCTCGTATCGGGGGGGGGCGGCTACTGCTTGAGCGCCTCGTACGCCTCTTCGCTGCTGTCCTTCAGGAACTGCCAGCAGCGGCTCTCCTCCTCCGTCTCCTTGATCGCGCCGGCCGCGCGGGCCAGCGCCGCCAGGCAGCGCAGGAAGCCGCGGTTGCCGCGGTGCTCCCACGGCACCGGCCCGTGGCCCTTCCAGCCGTTGCGGCGCAGCGCGTCCAGGCCGCGGTGGTAGCCGGTGCGGGCGTAGGCGTACGACTCGACGTAGCGGCCGGCCGCGTAGGCGTCGTCGGCGAGCATGGCCCAGGCCAGGCAGAACGTCGGGAAGTCGGCCGCGACCTGGGTCGGCGAGGCCGACTCCTCCGCGAGCATGCGGTAGGGCTGCTCGTCCTCCGGCAGGAGGGTCGGTTCGGGGCCGTCGAGAAGGTTCCTGTGGATCGCCATGGAGTGCAGTCTGCCATCCGAGCCGCTGGGGTCAACCGTCGTCGGATGATCGGACCGGGCGGGGAGTTGCATACCGGGTATATGGACATTCACCCGTTCTCCATGTCAGGGTGTCGAGGTGCCCGCAGCTCGAACCGCCCCGCGCAAGCGCGCCAGCGCCGGCCGCAGACGCCGTCCGCCGCGGCGCCGTATGGGCCCCGCGCTCCTCGTGGCGCTCGTCGCCGCCGTGGCCGTCCTGTCCACGGCAGTCGTCGTGCTGATGGACCGCCACTCCGCCGCGCCCGCGACCGGCCCGACGGCGCAGGCCCGGGTCGTGCCGTCGGCCGAGCTGAGCGCCTCCGGTCCGACGCCCGCGCCCACCCCGGCGGACACCCCGACACCCACGGCCACGCCGACACCGACGCCCACACCCACGCCGACCCCCACCGCGCCCGACCCGGGCCCCGCCAAGGGCGACGGGACGTTCACGATCGCCCCCGCCACCGCCCAGGCGGTCGGGAAGGGCAACGTCCGGCGCTACCGGGTCGAGGTCGAGGACGGCATCGGGATCGACCCGACGGCCGCCGCCACCCAGATCCACGGCATCCTCGGCGACCGGCGCGGCTGGACCGCCGACCGGAAGAACGGCTTCCAGCTGGTCGCGAGCGGCCAGTACGACTTCACCGTGAAGATCGCCTCGCCCGCGACCGCGGACCGGCTCTGCGGCGCCGCGGGACTGGACACTCACGGCGAGGTGAACTGCGACGTCGGCAGCCAGGTGATCGTCAACTCCAAGCGCTGGAACACCGGTTCACCACAGTTCGACGGCCCGCTGGACGAGTACCGGGCACTGATCGTCAACCACGAGGTCGGCCACCGGATCGGCCACGGCCACGAGACCTGCCCCGGCCCGGGCAAGCCCGCGCCCGCGATGATGCAGCAGATCTACGGGCTCAAGGGCTGCACCCCCAACGCCTGGCCGTACTCGGCGGACGGTACGTACCTGGGCGGGCCCTCGGTGCCGTGAACCCGGCGGTCCCGTACCGGCGTTGAGCACCGACCGGCACCCGCGTCGCCGCCGGGATCGGGGCCGGCCGGCTGACGTAGCCCTGCTGGACGGGTCAGCCGAGGACCGGCAAGTACGCGCTCAGGTCGCTGCGTTCGCCCGAGGCCGACACCGCGGCGGCGTCCAGCGCCGCGGCCCAGGCGGTGCGGCCGGTGGCGAGCCGGATCCAGGTCAGCGGGTCGGTCTCGACCACGTTGGGCGGGGTGCCGCGGGTGTGCCGCGGCCCCTCGACGGCCTGCACGACGGCGTACGGCGGGATCCGCAGCTCGACCGCCCCGCCGGGGGCCCGGGCCGCCAGGGCGTCGGCGAGCAGCCGGGTGACGGCCGCGACGGCCTGGCGGTCGTGCGGGAAGGCCTCGGGGCCGAGGGCGTCGGCCAGGTCGTCGGCGTGCACGACCGTCTCGACGAGCCGGGTGACCAGCATGTCGGCGAGCGTCATCGAGCCGAGCCCGATCTCGAACCGCCGGTCCGGGTCGGCGGCTTCGGGCCGCTCCAGCAGCCCGGTCAGCGCGTCGGCGGCGCGCCCGAAGGCCTCCGCCACCGCGGCCGGGGCCCCGGCGAAGTCCGCCGCGGCGTGCTCCCTGGCCTGCTCGTCCAGCAGCGGCGCGACCGTTCCGACGGCCGCCACCCACCCGGTCAGGTCCAGCGGCGGGCGCCCCTGGAGCGGATCGTCCAGGTGCGCGGGGACGTAGTCGAGCTGGACGGCGAGGTGCGCGAGCAGCTCCCGGACCGTCCACTCGCCCACCCTGGTCGGCAGGTTCAGCTGCTCCGCGGTGAGGCCGGACACGGCGGTGCGCAGCGCCCCGGTCTGGGCGGCGAGCGCGGCGCGGACCTTCTGCGGCTGGTACGTGCGGGACTTGGGAGGCATGCGGCTCAAGATACGCCCAGGGGCGGACGGTTCAGAACGAACCGCCCGCCCCTCGAGACGCCGCGTCAGGCCAGCAGGGCCTCGATGACGCCGGTGTGGGCGTCCTTCAGCTCGGCCAGCGTCACGCTGAACTGCCCCTGGACGTCGATGCTGTCGCCGTCCACGACACCGATCCGGGTGGCCGGCAGGCCCCGGGCGGTGCACATGTCGTTGAACCGGAGCTCCTCGCTGCGCGGCACCGCCACGACGGCGCGGCCGGCCGACTCGGAGAACAGGAACACGAACGGGTCCGTGCCCTCGGGCACGATGATCCGCGCGCCGTGGCCGCCCTTGAGGCAGCTCTCCACGAGCGCCTGGCCGAGGCCGCCGTCGGAGAGGTCGTGCGCGGCGTCGATCATGCCGTCGCGCGAGGCGGCGATCAGGATGTCGCCGAGCAGCCGCTCGCGCTCCAGGTCGACCTTGGGCGGCAGGCCGCCGAGGTGGTCGTGGACGACCTGGGACCAGGCCGAGCCGCCGAGCTCGTCCGCCGTGTCGCCGAGCAGGTAGAGCAGCTGCCCCTCCTCGGCGAAGGCGACCGGGGTGCGGCGGGTCACGTCGTCGATGACGCCGAGCACCGCGACCACGGGGGTCGGGTGGATGGCGACCTCGCCGGTCTGGTTGTACAGCGAGACGTTGCCGCCGGTGACCGGGGTGCCGAGGGTCAGGCAGGCGTCGGCCAGGCCGCGGGTGGCCTCGGCGAACTGCCACATGACGTCCGGGTCCTCGGGGGAGCCGAAGTTGAGGCAGTCGGAGACGGCGAGCGGCTTGGCGCCGCCGGCCGCGACGTTGCGGTAGGCCTCGGCGAGGGCCAGCTGGGCGCCGGTGTACGGGTCCAGCTTGGCGTAGCGGCCGTTGCCGTCGGTGGCGACCGAGACGCCGAGGTTGGTCTCGTCGTCGATCCGGATCATGCCCGAGTCCTCGCCGTGCGAGAGCACGGTGTTGCCGAGCACGTAGCGGTCGTACTGGTCGGTGATCCAGGACTTGGAGGCCTGGTTCGGGTGGCTCGCGACCTTCAGCAGGTCGGCCTTGAGGCCCTCGCCGGTGGTCGGGCGGGCCAGCCGCTCGGCGGTGGGGGCGGCGGCCTGCAGCGCGTCCTGCCAGCTCGGGCGGGCGTAGGGGCGCTGGTAGGTCGGGCCCTCGTGGGCGACGGTGCGCGGCGGCACGTCGACGACGAGCTCGCCGTGCCAGAAGATCTCCAGGCGCTCGCCGTCGGTCACCTCACCGATGACGTTGGCGATGACGTCCCACTTCTCGCAGATCTCCAGGAAGCGGGCGACCTTGTCCGGCTCGACGATCGCGCACATGCGCTCCTGCGACTCGCTCATGAGGATCTCCTCCGGCGAGAGCGTGTTGTCGCGCAGGTGCACGGTGTCGAGGTCGACCCGCATGCCGCCGGAGCCGGCCGAGGCCAGCTCGCTGGTGGCGCAGGACAGACCGGCGCCGCCGAGGTCCTGGATGCCCTTGACGAGCTTCTCGCCGAAGATCTCCAGGGTGCACTCGATGAGGAGCTTCTCCTGGAACGGGTCGCCGACCTGGACGGCCGGGCGCTTGGCCGGCTTGGTGTCGTCGAAGGTCTCGGAGGCCAGCACCGAGACGCCGCCGATGCCGTCGCCACCGGTGCGGGCGCCGTACAGGATGACCTTGTTGCCGGCGCCGGAGGCCTGCGCGAGGTGGATGTCCTCGTGCTTCATGACGCCCACGCACAGCGCGTTGACCAGCGGGTTGCCCTGGTAGCAGGAGTCGAAGACGACCTCGCCGCCGATGTTCGGCAGGCCCAGGCAGTTGCCGTAGCCGCCGATGCCCGCGACGATCCCGGGCAGCACGCGCCGGGTGTCCGGGTGGTCCGCCGCGCCGAACCGCAGCGGGTCCATGACGGCGACCGGGCGGGCGCCCATCGCGAGGATGTCGCGCACGATGCCGCCGATGCCGGTGGCCGCGCCCTGGTAGGGCTCGATGTACGACGGGTGGTTGTGCGACTCGACCTTGAAGGTGACCGCGTAACCCTGGCCGACGTCCACCACACCGGCGTTCTCGCCGATGCCGACGAGCATCGCGTCGGAATCGGGCTTCTTCTCGCCGAACTGCTTCAGGTGGACCTTGCTGCTCTTGTACGAACAGTGCTCCGACCACATGACCGAGTACATGGCGAGTTCCGCCCCGGTGGGGCGGCGGCCGAGAATCTCCCGGATCCGCGCGTACTCGTCCTCCTTGAGGCCGAGTTCGGCCCACGGCTGGGCCGCGTCCGGAGTCTGCTCGGCGTTCTTGACGGTGTCGAGGCTCATCAGGCGTTCACCAGCTGCTTCAGGACGGAAGTGAAGAAGCCCAGGCCCTCGGTGGTCGGACCGGTGAGCGGCTCCACGGCGTGCTCCGGGTGCGGCATCAGGCCGACGACATTGCCGGCGGCGTTGGTGATGCCGGCGATGTCGCGGTACGAACCGTTCGGGTTACCGTACCCATCAGCGGCGTTGCCGCGGGCGAGGTACCGGGCGACCACGCGGCCCTCGGCCTCCAGCTCGTCCAGCACGTGCGCGTCCGCGACGAAGCGGCCCTCGCCGTTCTTCAGCGGAACCACGATTTCCTGGCCCGCCGAGTAATCCCGGGTCCACGCGGTGCCGGCGTTCTCGATCCGCAGCTTCTGGTCGCGGCAGACGAAGTGCAGCGAGTCGTTGCGGGTGAGCGCGCCCGGCAGGAGGTGCGATTCGCACAGCACCTGGAAGCCGTTGCAGATACCGAGGACCGGCATTCCGAGCTTGGCCTGCTCGATGATGGTGGTCATGACCGGCGAGAAGCGGGAGATCGCCCCGCAGCGCAGATAGTCGCCGTAACTGAAGCCTCCCGGCAGGACGACGGCGTCGACCTGGTGGAGATCCTCGTCACGGTGCCAGAGGGAGACCGGCTCGGCGCCGGCCAGCCGGACCGCGCGCTGTGCGTCGCGGTCGTCGAGGGATCCGGGGAAAGTGACGACGCCTACGCGGGTGGTCACTTCGCCGCCTCCTCGACCCGGACGGTGAAGTCCTCGATCACGGTGTTGGCGAGAAAGGTCTCGGCGGCTTCGCGGATACGGGCGAGCGCGGCGTCGTCGACCGGACCCTCCAGTTCCAGCTCGAAACGCTTGCCCTGGCGGACGTCGGCGATCCCGGTGAATCCGAGACGGGGCAGTGCGCGCTGCACCGCCTGTCCCTGGGGGTCGAGGATCTCCGGCTTGAGCATGACGTCGACTACGACGCGTGCCACTGGCACTCCCGGTGGTGTCTTCGTGAGGCGGGGGAACTCCAGACTACCGGTGGTTTCGGGCGGGATTGCTGGCCGGGGAGAGCGACGCGCGTAGACCCGGGACCCTTACGCCACAAGGGATCCGTCGGCCCCCGCCCCCACCCCCGGCACCCGATTTCAGCGGATTGGGCGGCCCGGCGGAGAACCCCCGAAGAACACCCGAATACGGCACTCCGGGACAGAACCGCCCGTCCCGCGCCCCGGTATCCGCAAGTCCCACGAAGAGACGTGAATATCCGGAAAAGAATGCCGGACTCTTCGATTTCGACCAGCTTCGGGTGCAGAATAGGGCCACCTGTCGCGGCAAGTGCTGCGTATCCGGCGGGCCACCAGGCCTGCCCGTATGCGCTTGCGCGAGTGGTGCACATCAGGCCCCGGGGCGCACCCCGCGCGCCGAAGGCCGAATTGCCCGAGAGGATTGACACCCATGGCACAGCGTGTAGTTGTCACGCTCTCCGACGACCTGGACGGCGGCGCCGCCGCGGAAACCGTCCACTTCGGCGTCGACGGGAAGTCGTACGAGATCGACCTGTCCGTGGACAACGCGGAAAAGCTGCGGGAGGCCCTCGCCCCGTTCGTCGCTGCCGGACGGCGGCAGAGCCGCACCGGAAAGTCGTTCCGCCGCACCGCGCTGACCCCCGACCCGGCGGCGGTCCGCGCCTGGGCCCAGTCGCGCGGAATGGAGCTGCCGGCCCGCGGGCGCATCCCCAAGCACGTGTACGAGGCGTTCGCCGAGGCGAACTGACCCCGTCGGGGACGTCCGGCGCGAGCCGACGGCCCCGCGGTCGCCCTGCCCGCCGAAAGGGTGGGGCGACCACCCCGAACGATGCTGTAGAGTATTCCTCGTCGCCGCAACGGAGAGATCCGAAGAGGCGGCGGGTGCCCCACCAGGCACCATGCGGACGTGGCTCAGTTGGTAGAGCATCACCTTGCCAAGGTGAGGGTCGCGAGTTCGAATCTCGTCGTCCGCTCGCAGTGCGCGAGCACAGCACAACTCAATAGTTTGACCTGCGGACGTGGCTCAGTTGGTAGAGCATCACCTTGCCAAGGTGAGGGTCGCGAGTTCGAATCTCGTCGTCCGCTCCGAAACGAAGGGCCCCCTCGATCGAGGGGGCCCTTCGGCATTTCCCCAGCGCGCCGGCCGGGCCGGTGACCGATGACATTTGTCATCGCCGACCCGTGGATCCGCATCCCCTTCCGATGACGGCGCGCACTGACCGCGCGGGCCGGGCGGCGGAAGGCTGGAGCCATGGAAACGCGCCAGCCCGCCGGCTCCTCCGGCCCCGTGATCGAGGTCACCGACCTCCAGCGCCATTACGGCTCCGGCACCACCGGCTACCACGCCGTCCGCGGCGTCGACCTGACCGTCGGCCGCGGCGAGCTCTTCGCCCTGCTCGGCACCAACGGGGCCGGCAAGACCTCCACCATGGAGCTCGTCGAGGGCCTGGCCGCGCCCAGCGGCGGCACCGTCCGGGTGCTCGGCCACGACCCGTACCGGGAGCGCGACGCGCTCCGCCCGCGGATCGGGATCATGCTCCAGGAGGGCGGCTTCCCCGGCGAGCTCACCGTCGCCGAGACCGGCCGCACGTGGTCCGGCCTGACCAGCGGTGCCCGTCCGGTCGAGGAGGCGCTGGAGCTGGTCGGCCTCGGCCACCGGCGCGACGTGCGGGTCAAGCAGCTGTCCGGGGGCGAGCGCCGCCGGCTCGACCTCGCGATGGCCCTGCTCGGCCGGCCCGAGGTGCTGTTCCTGGACGAGCCCAGCACCGGCCTCGACCCGGAGGCCCGCGCCGCCGTCTGGCGGCTGGTCCGCGAGCTGCGCGCCCAGGGCACCACCGTGCTGCTCACCACGCACTACCTGGAGGAGGCCGAGGAGCTGGCCGACCGGCTGGCGATCATGCACGGCGGCCGGGTGGTCACCACCGGCACCGTCGCCGAGGTGATCGCCGGACGGCCGTCCCGGATCGGCTTCGAGCTGCCCGCGTTCACCGGCGCCTCGCTCCCGCTGCTGGCCGGGGCCGAGGTCACCGTCGACGGCCGCAAGGTCACCGTGCAGACCTCCGCCCTCCAGCGGGACCTCCACGAGCTGCTCGGCTGGGCCCACCACCACGGCGTCGAGCTCGGCGCCCTGGATGCCCGCAGCGCCTCGCTGGAGGAGGCCTTCCTCGCGATCGCCTCCGAGGCCGCCCACCAGGACGAGCCGCAGCCGCCCGCCCCCGCCTCGCGCACCTCCCGCACCTCCCGCACCTCCCGCCGCCTGATCGGATCCGCCCGATGACCACCGCCGTCCCCACCAGCGCCGCCCCCGCCTCCCCCGCCGCCGTCGGCCCGCGGAGCACCGCCCTGCGCCGCCTGGCCTCGCTCGGCCGCTCCGAGGCCACCCTGCTGCTGCGCAACCGCTCGGCGCTGTTCACCGCCCTGCTGCTGCCGGTGCTGATGATCGCCAGCCGCCGCGGCATACTGAAGCAGCAGGCCTCGTCCCACCCCGGCCTGGACGTCGACACGCTGCTGATCGTCGGCACCGTCGGCGGCATCCTGGCCTTCGTCGTCTACTACAACCTGACCGCCGCGTACGTCGGCCGCCGCAACGAGCTGGTGCTCAAGCGGCTGCGCACCGGCGAGGCCCGGGACCTGGAGGTCCTGGCCGGCACGGCGGTGCCCTCGGTGAGCCTCGCGCTGCTGATGAGCGCGGTCGTCGCGGGCGGCGGCGCCGCCTTCCTGCACCTCGGCGCCCCGGTGAACCCGCTGCTGCTGGCCGCCGGACTGGTCCTGAGCATCGGCACGATGATGGCGCTGGCCGCGCTCACCAGCGCCTTCACCAAGACCGTCGAGACGGCCGGCATCACCACCCTCCCCGTCCTGCTGGTCTCGCAGTTCGGCTCCGGCCTGTTCATCCCGCTGGAGGTCATGCCCGACCGGGTGGCCGACTTCTGCCGGGTACTGCCCACCACCCCGGGCTTTCAGCTGATCCGGATCGGCTGGACGGGCGGCGACGGCTCGGCCGCCGCGACCGGCTTCGGCGGCACCTGGGCCACCGCCGCGCCGTACCTCGTCACGGGCGCCGTGTGGCTGGGCCTCGCGGTCTGGGGAGCCGTCAAGTACTTCCGCTGGGAGTCCCGCCGCTGACTCCCCCGACGGAACCCCCGGCGGATCCCCCGACGGGCGGCTCCAGGAATCCGAAGGACATCTCCCCCCACCTCCTCTGATAAGAAGGCAGCGACACGATCGTGACCGAATGGGGAGAAATCCGATGGGGGTCCGGGGGCCGATCCGCCGCTGGAAGGGCTACGGCAAGCCGAAGCGCGCCGAGCTGTACTTCCGCTGGTCGCTGTACCTGATGGCGTGGATGATGCTGCCGATCAACCTCCTGGTCAGCGCCTCCCCCTCGAACCTCCCGCACTACGGGACGGCCATCCAGGTCTCGCTGGTCCTCTCGCTCGCCTCCACGCTGGTCACGCTCCGGGCCTACCGCACCGCGCTCGACCACTACCTGAAGCGGCCCGCCGAGTACCGGCGCTGGCTGATCGTCAACGTCGTCCTGACGGCGGTCGGCTGCTGGAGCGTCCTGCTGCTCGGCCCGTCCACCGGCGGGCCGGTGAACCCCCACGCGCCGCCGTTCACCGCGGTCGTCGCCGCCGCCCTGGTGGGCGCGGCGACCGGTCCGGCGTCCGTCGCCCTCTCCCTGCCCAAGGCCTTCGTCACCGGGTTCGGACTGTTCCTGCTGATCGCCCCCGCGATGGTGCTGGCCGGGATCGACTCCGGCACCACGGTCGGGACGGTGGTCGGAGGGGCGATCGGCACGTGCTTCCTGATCGGCAGCTGCCGCAGCTTCGCCTGGGTGACCGCGGTCGTCTGGGAACTGGACGCCGCCCGCGAGGCGCAGTCCCGGCTGGCCGTCGCCGAGGAGCGGCTGCGCTTCTCCCGCGACCTGCACGACGTCATGGGCCGCAACCTCACCACGATCGCGCTCAAGAGCGAGCTCGCCGTCCAGCTCGCCCGCCGGGAGCGCCCGGAGGCCGCCGACCAGATGGCCGAGGTGCAGCGGATCGCCCAGGACTCGCAGCGCGAGGTCCGCGACGTCATCCGCGGCTACCGCACCGCCGACCTGCACGCCGAGGCGATCGGCGCCCGGGCGGTGCTGCGCTCCGCCGACGTCACCTGCGAGATCGACCTCGGCGACGAGGCGGACCGGCTGCCGCCCCCGGTCCAGTCGGTGCTCGGCTGGGTGATCCGCGAGGCCACCACCAACGTGCTGCGGCACAGCGAGGCCGCGCACTGCCTGATCCGCCTGCGCCGGGAGGACGGCCGGGCGGTGCTGGAACTGGAGAACGACGGCGTGCCGGAGGTCCCGCTGCCCTCCCAGGGCGGCGGCACCGGGCTGCGCGGGCTCCGCGAGCGGCTGGCCGCCCACGACGGCGAGCTGACCGTCCCGACGGCCGCACCGGGCACCTTCCGGATGCTCGCGGCCGTACCGCTGTGAACCCCGTCACCGCGGTGAACCCCGTCACCGCCGAGGAGGCCCACCGATGACCGAGACCCCGCCCGTCCGCGTCCTGCTCGCCGACGACGAGCACCTGATCCGGGGCGCGCTGGCCGCGCTGCTGTCGCTGGAGGACGACATCGAGGTCGTCGCCCAGGCCGGCTCCGGCCCGGAGGCGCTCGCGATGGGCCAGGCGCACCGGCCCGACATCGCGGTGCTGGACCTCCAGATGCCAGGTCTGGACGGCATCGAGGTGGCCACCGAGCTGCGCCGGCTGCTGCCGGACTGCCGCTGCATGATCGTCACCGGCCACGGCCGCCCCGGCTACCTCAAGCGGGCGCTGGAGGTCGGGGTGCGCGGCTTCCTGCCGAAGACCGTCTCGGCGGCCGACCTGGCGGGGATCATCCGGACCGTCCGGGCCGGCGGCCGGTACGTCGACCCGGAGCTCGCCGCGGACGCGATCAGCGCCGGCGAGACGCCGCTGACGCCGCGCGAGACCGACGTCCTGGAGCTGGCCGCGGACGGCACCCCGATCGCCGAGATCGCCGCGCGGGCGGCGCTGTCGCAGGGCACCGTCCGCAACTACCTCTCCTCGGCGGCCACCAAGCTGGGCGCGGAGAACCGGCACGCGGCGGTGCGGATCGCCCGCGAGCACGGCTGGATCTAGGGTCTGGCCGCACACTCCCGCCTGCGTGGCGGCGACCGACCCTCGTGCCCGCGGGCCGGGCGCGGCTCAGGCCCAGGTGGTGCCGGTGAGGCGCTCGTACACCTCGACGTACTTGGCCCGGGTCTGCTCGACGACCTCGGCGGGCAGCGCCGGCGGCGGCTCCTCGCTGTAGCGGTCCCAGCCGGAGGCCGGGGAGACCAGCCAGTCGCGGATGAGCTGCTTGTCGAAGGAGGCCTGCGAGCGGCCCGGCTCGTACGCGTCGGCCGGCCAGTAGCGCGAGGAGTCCGGGGTGAGCACCTCGTCGCCGATGATCAGCTCGCCGTCCAGCAGGCCGAACTCGAACTTGGTGTCGGCCAGGATGATGCCGCGGTCGCGGGCGATGTCCCGGGCGCGGGCGTAGACGTCGAGGGTGGTGCGGCGGACCTGGTTGGCCAGCTCGACGCCGATCCGGCGGGCGGTCTCCTCGTAGGGGACGTTCTCGTCGTGCTCGCCGACCTCGGCCTTGAGCGCCGGGGTGTAGATCGGGGCGGGCAGCTCGGAGCTGTTCACCAGGCCCTCGGGCAGGGCGATGCCGCAGACCGTGCGGCTCTCCTCGTACTCGGTCAGGCCGGAGCCGGCCAGGTAGCCGCGGGCGACCGCCTCGACCGGGATCATGTCCAGGCTCTTGCAGATCAGCGTGCGGCCCTTCCAGTCGGCGGGCGCGCCGACCGGGACCTCGGTGGAGATCACGTGGTTGGGCACGATGTCGGCGATCCGCTCGAACCACCACAGGGAGAGCTGGGTGAGGACGCGGCCCTTGTCGGGGATCTCGTTCGGCAGCACCCAGTCGTGGGCGGACATCCGGTCGCTGGCCACCATGACCAGCTCGCCCGACTCGGTGCGGTAGAGGTCGCGCACCTTGCCGGTGTGCAGGTGGACCAGGCCGGGTACCTGGACCGGCTCGGGCTTGGTGACAAATCCGCTCAAGGTGTCTCAGTCCTCAGGGGTCGTTCACGGGCGTGGGCCACCAGTCCAGCGGCCAGGCCGTGCGAAAGGGGAGGTCACTGCCCCCGCAGTCTTTCACGAACGCTCCCGGCGGCCTCCCGGGCCTTGCGGCGCCGGGCTCAGGGCCCGTTCTTGCAGAGCCGGTCGAGCAGGTTCGCGGTGGCGCGCTGGACGCGCTCGTCGGTGAGCCCGGGGCGGCCCAGCGCGGGCGACCACGCGAAGGTGCCCGCCGCGAAGACGTACGCGCCGCTGGGCGCGCGGTAGAGCGAGGTCTCCTGGTAGCGGGTGCGGCCGGCGAGGTCCCGGTACGGGGAGTGGGCCAGCAGGACGCGCTCGGTGTTCTCGGGCAGCGCCACCTTCGGGTAGTAACGGTCGGCCTCGCCGGCCACCAGGCCGGGCACCTCGTCGCCCTCCTGGAGGCCGGTGCCGTCCCACAGCCAGTGCGCGGTGTGCCGGGCGATCAGCGGGGCGGGCGCGGCGACCCGGCCCGAATACTGCACGCCGAGCAGGTGCTGCTCGGGCTCGCCGGCGTCCCGCCACAGGGCGCTCGCGGCGCCGGGCGCACCGGCCGCCGGACTGCCCGGCCGGACCTTCTGCCGCTTGCGGCAGTTGAGCAGCCGGTTGGGCTCGCCGGAGGCGGCGGCGGTCAGCTCGACCCGCCAGTACATGGTGTTGGCGGACAGGAAGACCAGCGAGGTACCGCCGTCCCTGGCCCGCTCGGCGGCGCGGCGCATCGGCTCGGACCAGTACTCGTCGTGGCCGGGGAAGACCAGCGCCCGGTGCCGGGCCGGATCGACCAGGCCGGCGTGCAGGTCGGTGGCGGTCGCGTAGGCGAGGTCGTAGCCGTAGCGCTCGGCCCAGCGGATGAAGTCGTAGGCGTGGCCGACGTGCAGCGGCAGCCCGGCGGTGGCGTGCGGGCGGTCGAAGGAGACGGTGACGGCCGCCTCCGCCTCCCCGACCAGCCCGCCCTGGCCGTCCCACGCGTGGTAGAGGCTCGCGCCGCTGCGGCCGTCCTCGGGGAACAGGTTGTAGGCCTGCCAGGTCACGTCGGGGACCACCAGGAGCAGTTCGGCGGCGTGCTCCTGGTCCTCGAAGTCCCGTACGGTGAACGGGATGTGGCTGCGGTGCAGCATGTCCGCGGTGGTCAGCACGGCGACGTACGCGCCGGGCCGCCAGTGGGTGGGGATCTGCAGCCGCCAGGAGTGCCACCAGTGGTGGCAGGAGACCGTCCGGCCGACCACCAGCGGGGCGGGCTGGGCGAGGCCGGCGATGAGCGGGCTGGACGTCATGTGGCGGGCGCCGTCGCCGCCGTAGTGGCCGATCCGGTAGACGTCCACGGTGAACTCGCGGGGCGGGTTGACGGTGACCCGGAAGTCCACCGAGCCGCCGGGGCGGATCACGCCGGCGGAGGCGAAGCCCTTGATCTGCTGGACGACGTCGTCGGCGCTGCGCGGGGTGCCGACCGGCGGCCTGGGCCGGGCGCCGGCGGCCAGCGGGCGCTGGCCGGGGGCGTCCACGGACACGTACCAGGGCACGGTGCCCTCGGCGTCGGCCAGGTCGGCCAGGTACTCGTCGGGGCTGCGCAGCCAGGGCAGCGGGCCTTGGCCGAAGGGGTCGGAGGCGCTGTAGGCAAGCGTTCCGGACTCCCAGCGGCGGTTGAGTTCGGTACCCACGCGCCCCTCCCAGGTGGACTCCCCTCCGGCCCGGCACGTGCCCCCCGGATGTGCGTGCGGTCTAATACACCACACAGTGCTGGCGCAGCGTCACCCCGCGGTAGCAATTGGTGGCGACAATCTCGGGCCCGCCGATGCCGGGCCCTCCGGCCTGCGGAGACGGTCGCCCCCGGGCCCGGCCGGGGGCGCGTGGAGGACGGCCGAGCGCCGCTGTCGATCAGAGCCGGACGGGCTTCTCCAGCCGGACGTCGGTGGCGTCGAGCCAGGCGCGCAGCGGGCCGTCCTGGCCCTGCTCGACGGCCTGGGCGACGGGCGCGGCGAGGTCGGTGCGCCGGACGCCGCGGATCAGCAGGACGGGGCCGTCCAGCCAGTCCAGGCCGGGGGTGGCGCCCGCGGTGTCCACGGCGGCGCAGCAGACCATCGCGGT
Organism: Kitasatospora sp. NPDC093558; assembly: GCF_040683475.1. Taxonomy (NCBI): domain Bacteria; kingdom Bacillati; phylum Actinomycetota; class Actinomycetes; order Kitasatosporales; family Streptomycetaceae; genus Kitasatospora; species Kitasatospora sp. NPDC093558. Next base: position 23,122 of record NZ_JBFBDY010000024.1, read on the forward strand.
GACGTGGTCGACCAGCAGGTCGCGGCCGCTGCGGACGGGTTCGAGCAGCGGGGCCGGGGCGGTGGTGCGGGCCAGCTCGGCGGCGAGGGCGGCGGCCAGCTGTTCGCCGTCGCCCTCGGCGAGGCGGACCAGCAGCCGGGTGAGCGTCGGGGCGCCGGGGCGGGCCTGCGGGGCGAGGCGGTCCAGGGCGCTCTGCAGGGCGGCGGCGCGGGCCCGCCAGCCGGCGTCCACGACGTCGGCCGGGTAGTCGGTCCACTCCACCTCGTGCCAGGCGCCGGCGGCCGGGTGGCCGAAGAACAGCTCGGCGGCGAGCCGGGAGACCGCCCGGTCGACGGTGCCGGGCTCCTCCAGCAGGTCGCAGGCGGGGCGGTCGCCGAGCCGGGTCCCGTAGCCGTCGGCCAGCCGGTCGCGCCGGGACAGCTCGGTGAGGGCGGCGACCACGCCGGCGTTGAGGTGCGCGGGGTGGCGGCCGAGCCGCCAGGCGGGCAGCGCGACCCGGGTGAGCAGGCGGTCCCAGCCGGCGTAGGCGAGGCCGACCTGCTCCTGGGCGGCGATCCGCAGGCCGTAGTCGACCGTCCTGGCCTGCTCGGAGGCCCAGCTCGCGACGGACCGTTCCAGCTCGGCCGCGTGGCCGCGGCAGGCGCCGAGGAGGCGGCGGGTGATCCGGTCGGTGAGCAGGGCCGGGCCGCGGCGCGGCGCCCGGGGCGGGCCGGCCAGGACGGCGCCGCCGAGCCCGGCCGGGGACGGGCCGGTGTCCAGGCTGGCGTCGAGGCTGCGCAGGAAGCGGCGGGCGGCGGCGATCTCCGGGTCCGCGGCGGCGGCGGTGCCGGCCACGACGGGCGCGAGGAGGGCGCGGAGCTCGTCGGCCCGCATCCACCACAGGAACGGCGAGCCGATCACGAGGACGGGTGCGGGCGGCTCGTGCCGGGGGCGGGGCGGGTGCGCGGGCGAGAGGTCCTCCAGCCAGCTGTCGCAGTCCGGGGTGAGCGCGATGGCGGAGGGCGCCGGAACGTCCAGCCGGTCGGCGAGCTCGTCGATCAGCCGGTACAGCTCGGGGGCCTCGGTGCGCTCCAGCGGGACGGCCGGGGTGCGCGGCGGGACGGCCCGGCGGTAGGCGCGGGCGGCCAGGCCGGCCACCAGGAGGGCGAGCGCGGCGACCGCGCCGACCGCCCAGCGGGCGACGTCCCAGCCGGCCGCGTCGGAGGCGCCGGGCGCGCCGATCCGGCCGGTGAACCGGCCGGCCAGCAGGACCACCGCGACGGCGGCGGGCACGGCGGCGGTGGCCAGGGCCAGTCCGCGGATCCGCAGGACGGCCTGGGCGTGTGCGCGCGCGGTGTCGGCAGCGGCCATACGGTGCGGCACCCCCTTCGGAGCCCTCGGACGCCCGCTGACGGGCCTCCTGAGCCGACTCGAAACGATCAGTTCCGACCGGGAAGCGGTGGTGTCCGATCCCGGTAGTGCATGCTGTGTGGCGCTTCTGCCATGTTCGACGCCCCGGTCCGGGTGGGTGTTCCGGAACGCCCCGGTTTCCACTCGTCCCGGTGACGCCGTCCGGATTCCGGACGCCCGCGACCGGTCCGGTGCGAAGCGCCGGGCGACCGCGACCGGTCCGGTGCGAAGCACCCGGGCGAACGCCCGGCCGGACGCCGTCCAGCATCCCCCCGCGGGACCGCCGCTACCCGGCGGCGACCCCAGCGCGCGGCCACGGCGCGGTGCGATCCAGCGCACCATAAGGCCGGGCGGCGGGTTACGTCAGCCGGATGCGGGTGCTGTCACTCGATGGGCTGGAATCCGGCCGCCGAACGGTGCGCCGCCCACCACGGCCGCCCCGGCCCCGGAACGCCGCAGGGCGCTGCGTCCATGGGGGTGTTTCCCATGACGCGGCGCCCTGCGGGGTGTGCTGTGCTCGACGGACCGCTGCGCGACGGACCGCTGCTCGACGGACGGCTACGCGACGGACGGCTACGCAGTGGCCGCCTTGAGCGCGATGTCGGTGCGGTGCTGGCCGCCCTTGAGCGAGATCCGGTCGACGGCGGCGTACGCGCGACCGCGCGCCTCGGCGAGGTCGGCGCCGGTCGCGGTGACGGACAGCACCCGGCCGCCGGCGCTCAGCACCCGGCCGTCCCCGTCCGCCGCGGTGCCGGCGTGCAGGACGAACGCGGTGCCGTCCGCCTCGGCCTCGGCGAGGCCCTCGATCGGGTCGCCGGTGCGCGGCGCGGCCGGGTAGCCCTCGGAGGCGACGACGACGGTCACGGCCGCGTCCTCGCTCCAGCGCAGCGGCTCCAGCTGGTCCAGCGTGCCGGTGGCGGAGGCCAGCAGGACGCCGGCCAGCGGGGTGCGCAGCCGGGCCAGCACGACCTGGGTCTCCGGGTCGCCGAAGCGGGCGTTGAACTCGATCACCCGGGTGCCGCGCGAGGTGAGCGCGAGGCCGGCGTAGAGCAGGCCGGAGAACTCGGTGCCGCGGCGGCGGAGTTCGTCCACGGTCGGCTGCAGGACCGTGTCCAGGACCTCCTCGACGAGACCGGCGGGCGCCCACGGCAGCGGCGAGTAGGCGCCCATGCCGCCGGTGTTGGGGCCCTCGTCGCCGTCCAGCGCGCGCTTGAAGTCCTGGGCGGGCTGGAGCGGGAGGACGGTGGTGCCGTCGGTGATCGCGAACAGCGAGACCTCGGGGCCGTCCAGGAACTCCTCGATGACCACGCGCTCGCAGGCGGCGGCGTGGGCCAGCGCGGCGGCGCGGTCGGAGGTGACGACGACGCCCTTGCCCGCCGCCAGGCCGTCGTCCTTGACGACGTACGGCGCGCCGAAGGCGTCGAGGGCCTCGGCGGCCTCCTCGGCGGTGGTGCACACGTAGGAGCGGGCGGTCGGGACGTTCGCCCCGGCCATCACGTCCTTGGCGAAGGCCTTCGAGCCTTCGAGCTGGGCGGCCGCACCGGACGGGCCGAAGACGGGGATCCCGGCCGCGCGCACGGCGTCGGCGACGCCCGCGACCAGCGGGGCCTCCGGGCCGACCACGACGAGGTCGGCACCGAGCCGCCCGGCCAGGCCGGCCACCTGGGCGCCGTCCAGCTGGTCGACCGGGTGGACCGTCGCCACCTGCGCGATGCCGGCGTTGCCCGGGGCGCAGTGCAGCTCGGTGACGGCGGGATCTTGGGACAGGGAGCGGCACAGGGCGTGTTCGCGGGCGCCGCCGCCGATGACGAGGACCTTCACGGTTGGCAAGGGTAGTCGGTGGCCTGTTCCGGCCGCTCTCCGGTCCCGTGGGAACGTCCAAGCAGAGAGCTCCGTACGCTCACGATGTCGGAGGATCCTCCAAGGCGGGGCCCCGGTGATCGGCGGCGGGTGGCCGGGTCAGGACGGCGGGTCACCGGGGCCTCGCTCGGACGGGTGAAATCTCGCCGACCCCCGCATCCCTCCGACCTCGTGTTCCGGTGGCCGAATCCGATAACGATCAAGGGGGAAGCGCCCCGCGGTCAGCCATTTGGCGGTAAGAAGTGCTGTTGGACAACCACCGGCAGACGTTCCGTCAGCCGGACGCGACGCCAGACCCAGCCGCCCGCCCGCCACAGGGAGCCCCACAGGTGAGCCAGCCGGAAATGCAGCCCGAGGAGAGTGCCTGGGGCAAGGAGATCGGCGAGGAGGACCAGCCCGCCGCCGCGGTCGCCCGCCGGGCGTCCACCCGCCGCCGGACCGATCTGAGCGCGCGCCAGTTCCCGCTCGGGGACTGGGGCGAGCCGGCCGAGCGGCTGGAGGAGCTCTACCGCTGGTCCGAGGAGCGGGCCGTCGAGGCGATCGAGTGGTACCGCAAGGACCGCGTCTGGAAGCGCCGCTGGGCCCGCCTGCTGCGCTTCGGCACGGCCGGCTTCGCGATCGGCGGGGTGTCCGCCCCGCTGGTGGACCTGACCGGCACCGTCGCGCACGGCACCAGCTGGGGCTACGTCGGCCTGGCGCTCGCGGCGGCCTGCTACGGCACCGACCGGGCGTTCGGCCTCACCTCCGGCTGGATGCGGGACGTCAGCACCGCGCAGGCGCTGCAACGCCGCCTGGAGGCCTTCCAGTTCGACTGGGCGTCGGAGTGCGTGCGGGAGGTGCTCGGCCCGACCGAGGGCACCGCGGGCGAGGCCGCCGAGCGCTGCCTGGGCGTGCTGCGCCGGTTCTGCGAGGACGTCTCGGACATGGTCCGCACCGAGACCTCGGAGTGGATGCTGGAGTTCCGGGCGTCGATGACGCAACTGCCCACCCAGGCCCCCGGGACGTGGGGCGGGCGCACCGAGACCGGTGTGGGCGCCCAGGTGCGGGTGCTGCCCCCGCCCGGCACCCGGCCCACCATGCCGCGCCAGCGGCCGCCGGAGGGCCCGCTGCGGTAGGCGGCCGTCGGCACCCGGGGAGGCCGGCTGTCGGGTTGTCCGACTGAAGGGCTGTCGGGGGCTGTCAGGCTCGGGCTCGGACTGTCCGGCTCAGGCTGTCCGGCTCGGGCTCAGGCGAAGACGATCATCGAGCCCTGGGAGACACTCCGGGTCGCCGCCGCGTACAGGCCCGCCCACGCGTGCCGCTCGCGGGCGAAGGGGTGCAGGTCGTCCAGCGGCGGGCCGAACGGCTGCTCCAGACCGGTCGGCCCGAGCGGCTTGGTCGGGGCCGGCGGGTTGTACGGGTCCAGGCCCAACACCGGTGCCACGGCCTGGAGTTCGCGCAGCAGTCCGTGGCTGGAGCCGAGCGGGCCGCCGACCGCGAGCAGCGCGTCGTCCACCAGCGGCACCGCGAACTCGATCGGCACGTAGGCGCCCGCGTGGTCGAAGTGCCAGACCAGGTGGGACTGTTCGGCGCTGCTCTCGAACATCTCCAGCAGCTGCTCGTAGTCGCCGCCGAGCGAGTCGACCGGCGTGATGTCGAGGCCGGTGAGGCCCAACAGGTAGGCGCGGCGCAGGAAGTGCAGGGAGTCGTAGTCGAAGGCGGCTATCGGCTCGACGGCCCCGCTGATCCCCGGGACGTACTGGTAGACCGGCACCTCGGGCAGGCCCCGCGAGGTCAACACGCTGTTGTACAGCGCGAGGTCGTCCCGGAAGGGGTTGTCGGGGCTGTGGCTCAGCACGTCCACGAGCGGGACGAGCCAGAGGTCGCAGGCCATGGCCGGCTCTTCCTCTCCGGGCGGGGAGTCGTCCGCGCGGACGGGGACGACTGCGGTCGGCGGGTACGGCACCGGGACGGGCCCCGACGGGGGCGCCCGGTACGACGACCGCCCACCCTACCGGCCCGGCGCGCGGTGCGGGTCGGGCCGTCCCTGCGGGTGCTCGGGGGGCGGCTCGGGCAGCCGCCGGCCGAACCGGCCGTGCGGGATCGAGCGCGGCTGCGGCACCAGGCCGAGCCCGAGGCCGAGCTCCCGGCCCAGCTCACGGCCGACGTCCTCGCCGCGCCGCGGGCGGCCCGCGCCGGGTTGCGCGGGGCCCGGCTCGGCCGTCGGCGGCTCGGCCGGCGCGGGGGCCGGCTCCCCCTCCACGGACTCGGTGAGCAGCCCCAGCACGGCGACCGACTCCAGCGGCTGCCCGGCCAACTCGGCCAGCAGCCGGACGGTGAACAGGTTGTACTCGCAGATGATCCGGTGTGCCCCGGCGAGGTCCCGCGCCTCGATCGCGTCCACCAGGTCGACGTGACGGTCCCAGCACACCCCGCCCAGCGCGGACAGCTCCCGCAGGTAGGACGCCGCGAACATCCAGGACTGCACCCGCAGCCAGTCCAGGTAGGCGCCGATCCGGCGGTTGCCGAGCAGCCCGGCGACCTCCTGCCAGAACCGGCGGTCGCAGCCCACCATCACGTCCAGGTTCCCGGCCCTGGCCGCCCGCACGGCCGCGTCGGCCCGGCGCCGCAGCGAGGGCAGCCGGGTGAGGTCGGGCAGGGCCCGGCGGGCGCGGTACTGGCGGTAGTAGCTGTCGGTGAGCAGCACCCGGGACTCGAAGATCTCCAGGAAGTCGTCCCAGCCCAGCTCGGGCACGGTGAACCCGCGGTGGTGCTCGGCCCGCAGCAGGCCCTGGGCGCCGAGGTCGACCAGCGCCTCGCGGGCCGGGGTCGCGGAGACGCCGTACAGCTCGGCGATCTCCTTGACGGTGAAGTTGCGGCCCGCCTCCAGGCGGCCGGCCATCATCTCCTCGCGCAGCGCGCCCGCGATCTGTTCGCGCAGGCTGTTGCGGCGGATGACGGGACGGGTGTCGCCTGCGCCGTTGCCGGCCATGCGCGCGACCTCCTCGGGCGGGCCGACCGGCCGCCCCTCGGCGGACCGGCCGAAGAACGGCTGGGAACACGACGAGTGCTCATCTTCTCAAACCCGTCCGGAGCAGGTACAAACCAACCCCGGGAACGTCCGGCACCCGCCCCGCCCGCCGCCTTCCGCCGCCTTCCGCCGTCAGCGCTGGACCGGCGCCGGGATCCCCAGCAGGCGGTCCCGCAGCACCGGGAACTCCGCCCGCGCCTTGGCCACCTCGGCCGGGTCGAACTCGACGGTCAGCACCTGCTCCCCCGCCCCCGCCTCGGCCAGCACCCGGCCCCACGGGTCCACCACGATGCTGTGCCCGGCCTGCTCGACCCCGCCGTGCGTCCCGGCGGTGTTGCAGGCGAGGACGTACGCCTGCTCCTCCACCGCGCGCGCCCGCGCCAGCAGCGTCCAGTGCTCGCGCCGCCGCTCCGGCCAGGCCGCCGGGACGACCAGCAGCTGCGCGCCCGCGTCCAGCAGGGCCCGGAACAGCTCGGGGAAGCGCAGGTCGTAGCAGGTGGCCAGGCCCAGCGTGCCGAAGTCGGTGGCCGCCGTGACGATCTCCTGCCCGGCGCCCATCACCACCGCCTCGCCGCTGTCGAAGCCGAAGCGGTGGATCTTGCGGTAGGTGTGCACCAGCTCGCCGTCGGGGGCGAACAGCAGCGAGGTGTTGTAGATCGGGCCGTCCGGATCGCGTTCGACGATCGAACCGGCGTGCAGCCAGACCCCGGCGGACCGGGCGGCCGCCGCCATCGCGTCCGAGGTGGGCCCGTCGAGCGTCTCCGCACCCTCCGACCAGAGGTCGTAGGCGAAGCCCCCGAGCGGCCACAGTTCGGGCAGGACCACCAGGTCACAGCCGTGCTGGGCCCGTACCAGGGAAGCCGCCCTGGCCCGTCGCTCGGCCGGCGGCTCGGCGTCGGAGACCGCGAGTTGGATCAATGAAGCGCGCACAGTACCACCGTCCACGGCAAGAGTCCTACGATCGTCACCCGAAAGCGCTGCCCGGCTGTCACCCGGCAGCGTAACGTGCGGTTAGCGTGTGCGCCCGGAGGCCGGACCAACCCGGCCGGCCGGCGGGGCAGGGTGCGCGCGGCAAGGCAGCTGACGGAGGGCCGGAGATTCCCGTGACGGACAACCAGACCGTGCAGGCGCACACCGAGGCGTGGACGCAGAGCATCGAGTCCATAGCGGAACTGGTGACCCCCCTGCCGGAGGGCTCCTGGAACCGCGCCACCGAGTGCCCTGGCTGGTCCGTGCGGGACGTCGTCTCGCACATCATCGCCGTCGAGTCCGAACTGCTCGGCGACCCCCGCCCGATCCACTCGCTCCCGCGCGACCTGCGCCACGTCACCAGCGAGTTCGCCCGCTACGTCGAACTGCCGGTGGACAAGCGCCGCTGCCACACCGCACTGGAGATGACCAGCGAGCTGGAGTACACGATCATCCGCCGCTCGCGCGCCCTGCGCAACGCCCGCCAGACGCCCGCGGAGCCGGTGCGCTGGCCGGCCGGCCCGTTCGCCCGGGACGTGCCGTACCACGAGCTGCTGCGCCTGCGGGCCTTCGACGTCTGGGTGCACGAGCAGGACCTTCGCCGCGCCCTCGACGCGCCCGGCAACCTGGACTCCCCGGCCGCACTGCTCGCCCGGGACGTCCTGCTGGAGAGACTGCCCAAGGCCGTCGCCCACAACGCGGGAGCCCCGGCCGGGACGACCCTCGTACTCGACGTCACCGGCCCGGTCGAGTTCCTGCGCACCGCCCGGGTCGACGCGGCCGGCCGCGGCACCGTGGACGAGTCGGTCAGCCTCGCCCCCGACGTCCAGCTGACCATGGACTGGGAAACGTACGTCCGCCTCGCCTGCGGCCGCGGCCGCCCCGGCCCGGTGAGCGTCGAGGGCGACAAGGAACTGGCCGAGCGGGTGCTGGCCACCTTCTCCGTCACCATCTGACCCCCTGGCGCGCACCACCCGGCGTACACGCACAACCGTGCGCCGGGACGGCACGCCTCGTGCATCCGTACGTCAACGTGGGACCAGCACCCCACTCGTTCGACCTCGTTGTTCCGAGCAGTCCTGCCATCACTCGGAAGAAGGAGGGGCGTCCCCATGGACGACGCACAGGAAGAACAGATGGTGCTGGTCCGATCGAGCTTCCCGGTCACGGGCCAGCCGATCAGGGTGGTGATGATCGACGGGGACCCGTGGTTCGTCGCGACGGATGTGTGCCAGGTCCTTGACCGACGCAATCCAGCCCAGGCCGTCAGGGCGCTGGAATCCCACCAGCACCGCACCGTCGACATGCGAGCAGTAACTATCACTAAAACTTACAGTTACGACGTTTCCGCAGGTCACAAACTGTATAGCCACGCGAATCCGTTCCTGCGCGTGGTGAGCGAGGCAGGCCTCTACGCCCTGCTGATGAGGTCCAACAAGAAGTCGTCCAAGCCGTTCAGGGACTGGGTCACCCGCGAGCTCCTCCCCTCCATCCGTCGAGGGGACGCCGACATCCCCACCCAGCAGCAGCGGATGGCGGAGACCCTCACCGAGGCGATCGGACAGCAGGTGCAGATCATCGCCGAGATCGACCACGAAGACTGGCCCGGTGTGGTCATCCACTCGGACGGAACGGTGCACTGCCGCCACGGGGAAATGGTTTTCCACATGCCGACACAGGAAGAGGACAGCGGCCCACCCTTCGGCGCCTACTACGCCTGCCCGTCCGTGGAACGAGTCGGAATCCGCGGCAGCCGGGTCATCCCGGGCTGCCCGAAACTGAAGCTCGTGGACCTGATCCGCCTGCGACGCGAAGCGCAACACGAGTCGGCTCCACCTGACCACGGGCTCATGCACGCAGAACTCCACGGCGCCCGGATCTACGGGACGCCCCTACAGATGGCCGCGATGATGCGGGAGTACGGTCGCTGACGTATGCCCCCGGTATGAGTGAGTTCAACTCACTCATACCGGGGGCATTAACCTTTCCGCCGAGTGACACCCATGGCGCGCACCACC